>NZ_JACYTW010000029.1:0-47949 GCF_014841395.1 Plantibacter sp. CFBP 13570
CCGCCGGCACCAGCTCCGGCAGCGGCTGCACCACCAGCACCAGCTCCGGCCGCTGTCGCCGCACCGGCACCCTCAGTCGCCGCGGCGGTGCTTGCGCCGCTGGGTGCTGGCATACCCGTCGGTGCGCTCTGCGGCACGGTCGGTGCGGCCCCCTCAGGCACCGAGCCGGACTCGGATGCGCCCTTCCCGCTGGCCGAGAATCCCTCCATCAGCATCTGGCCGATCCCGGCGCCAGCCATCGCGAGCCCTGCCCCACCGCCGGAGCCACCCATGCCGCCGGTGATTGAGGAGAAGATCCGCAGCAGCGCCGGCAGCGCGAACAACGCCAACAGCATGCCCAGCAACCCGGTCGCGGTTTGGGCGATGCCGGACGGATCCCAGCCGGTGGTGGCGAACAGTTGGAACGCGGCCGCGTAGCAGATCGCCGCGGCGAGCTTGTAGGCACCGAACGCGATCACCCAGCCGACGAACTTCCGGAACAGGGCCATGCCCTGCTCGGTGTTCGTGAACGACGCCGCCAACGGGAACGCGCCCAGCAGGATGACCAGCACGAAGTTGCGGCCAAGCAACACGCACAGTTGAACGAACCCGCAGACGCTGGCCACGGTCATGGCCGCGATCGGGATCAACGGACCGATACCCACACTTGAAGTCACGGCGAAGCCGCGCATGATCTGCTCACCGAACTCCTGATCGGTGGCGTTGTTCAGCACCGTGAACGCCAAGTTGTCCATGACGCGGACGTACAGGTTCACCACGAACACCCCTGAGGTGGAGACCACGAGGGTGCGCAACAACGCCATGGCGAGTTCTTTGCCGGCCTCGCCACGCTGGGAGATCATCATCTTCGCCCCGCCGATCAGCACGCTGATGATCACCATGGCGCCGGTGATCCACCACAGCTGTTCCTGGAGGAACCCGACGGCCCCACCTGCAGCTGCAGGTGGGGCCGAGTTGAACACGAACGCTGCGATCGAGACCGGCATCGACACCAGGAGGGCGCCGGTCAGGATCGCACCGAACCGGCCCGTCTGGGTGTCGCCGTCACCGCGGCGTTGGGAGAGGGCGAGACGGATGCCGAAGACGATGAGGGACCCAACCGCAATCGCCGCAGCGCCCCATGCGATCACCCCCAGCACGTCGTTGACCTGCTTGGACACGAAATCGGTCGTTGCTGCGTCTGCCGGGGCTTCCCCGCCCGACAATGCGGGGCTCGGCAGTGCGATCCATCCGGACGCCAACGCTGCGACGATCTTGCCGACCGCGGTGAAGAGCATGCCGTTGAGTTCCTGCAGCGCTTTCCCGAACGCGCCAGAAGCGACGTTCTGCACCGCTTCCGCACCCCAACACATCGGGTCGACGGCGGCGCAGCTCACGACGCACTCCACGGGATGTAGCCGCCGAGGTTGGGCAGCTGCACGATCGATGAACCGTCCGCGGCCGGTGGGACGATCCGCCAGTCGCCGTTCTCCCAGCGCACTTCGAAGTACACGCTTGAGAGCAGCGTTGGTCCGACCCGCCATGCGGTGTCGATCGCCGCCATATCGCCGTCGTAGTGCAGGACTCGGAACCCGGCCAGCGAGAGCGCGGCGGCGGTGTTCGGTGTCGAGTTTTCCTGCTCGGTCTTCACCACCTCTGCTTTGCGGGGCGATTCGGCGTACATCTGCTCCGCGTTCGCGGACGCCACTGGCCGGTCCGAGGAGACCGCGACCATGTTCGCCGCGTACAGCAGTGCCCCCTCCGGGGTGTGCGCGAAGCAGCTGGGGAACCCATCGTCCGCCGTCTCGAACGGTCCTGCCTGCGGCGACGTCGGCACCGCCACCCGCCCGAGATACGCCCAGGTGGTCTCGGGTGCTGCACTGACGGTGCCCTCGGTGACGGCCGGCTGGTTGCTGCACCCATCACCGACGGGCACCACGGCCTGGCCAGGCGCTGCGCCCTGTCCTGATGCCGGCGGTGCGACACCGGTGCCACGCATGAGCTGCACACCGCCCACGGCGAGACCGGTGACGGCGATGACGCCCACGACGCCGATGCTCAACGCGAACGTGATCTTCTTGCTGCGCCGGCTCATGCGATCACGAACCCGACGATGCCCACCGCAGAGGAGCCGATCAAGACGCCGAGGATGACCTTCCCGAACCGGCCGAGCTCCACATCACCGTCGTTGCGGCGACCGGAGATGGCCATGGTGATTCCGAAGATGATCAGACCCAGCACACCGGCAGGCCCCAGCACCCATTTCGCGATACCGAGGACATCGCGAACCTTCTTCGTGAACTCCCCCGGCAGCGGCGGGTTGTCGGTCGGGGTGTAGGACGTCGCGACGGCCGTGATCGGGGACGGATCCGACAGAGCCTGGTGGACACCGGTGGGTGCCGCCGCGATGACGTCGGAGATGAGGTGGAGGAGGAACATGTGATGCCTTTCAGAGAGATGGAACTGCTGGGTTGTTGATGGACTGAGTGATGCGCTCGAGGACAGTCCGGACCGCCGCCGGGATGCTGGTCTCGGTTGCGGGGCTCTCCCGCCAGGCCGGCACCCACGGGAGCTGCCAGGACTGCGGAAGCACGCTGCCGACGAGCCGGACGCGTTTGCGGAGCGGTTTCGGGAGGCGGCCGGGGGCGTCTGTCACGAACACGACGCCGAGCACGTCGACGTCGGGCAGAAGTCCCGCAGCCCATTGGGTGGCCGCGGTCTGCACGGCCCGCAGGCCCGCGTCGTTGGTGCGGGCGACCAGCACGGTGCGCAGCATCCTGCCGTCGGCTCGTGTCGGCCAAGCGCGGCTGAGCTCCGGGAGCTGCAGAAGCTGGGCGAGGGTGGTGGTGCCGGCCCCGCCGTGGCAGCCGATAAGCCAACACGCGGCCTGGCCGTCGACGGTCGCTCTCGGCAGCCGGTCGTGTGTGGCCGGGGCGATGACTCCGCTGTGCGGGGCCACCGCCCGGGCCGGAGTCTCCGGCCGGATCTGAGCAGGCTCGGGCTCGGCAGCGGGTGCCGGCAAGCTTCCCTCCAACCACGCGTCACCGTTCACCGGAGGCCCCGATCAGACCGTGGGGAGATCGATGGACCGTCGGCGCCGGCCGAGCAGCACGGCTCCAGTACCAGCGACGAGCACACCGACACCGGCGAGCAGCGTGGTCGCCGTCTCGCCTGCACCGGTGTCTGCCAGCCGGGCACGGTCATCGCCAGTGCTCCACGTGCTGGAGTCGTCGTCGGAGTCATCGGCCGAAGAACTCCCCTCGTCCGCCGGCGCCCCACCATCGGCCGGGGTCACCGGACCAACCGGGTCGACGGGATCGACCGGATCGACGGGGTCGACGGGGTCGACGGGGTCGACCGGGTCAACGGGGTCGACGGGGTCGACCGGGTCAACGGGGTCGACGGGGTCGACCGGATCAACGGGGTCGACGGGATCGACGGGGTCGACCGGGGCAACAACGGTGGCGGCCGAGGTCGGTGTAGCGGCGACGGCGTTGGCGGCCGGTCCGAGCGCGATGGCGCTCAGCATGCCCAGCGCGACCGCTGGGAGGACGAGGGCGGTGTTGCAGCGCCGGGCGTGGCTGGTGGATGTGGACATGTGTTCTCCTTGGGTGGTGTTGCGGATCCGCGTCAGTTGGACGTGGACGTTTCGGGGGCGAACACCTGCAGGTGCCCGCCGGTGCTGGTCACGAGTAGCCCGGTACCGGTGCACCCCAGCACCGTCGCCGCCGGTGCTGGGATGGCCTCGACCGTGGTCCCGGTGAGCAGGGCAGGGCGTTGCTCGTGCGTGCCGAGGAACACCCCGTCGAGTGCAGTGGATGCAGTGAACCCGGCCGGGATTCCGGTGACGGTCGCCGCGTCTGCGTCAACGAGCGCCGAACCGATCACGGCGGTGCTGCTGCCGGGTGCGGTCACGACCGACTCCGCGGTCACCGCTCCCGCGGCGGCAGTGCCGATGACTTCACCGGTTTCGCTGTGGTGCGCGACGACGTTCTGGCTGCCGAGCCCATCGACCCAAGCGGTGAGGACCACGCCGGGAAGGACCCCGAGCCATGTCGACAACGACAGCCCGGGCACTGGTGCCAGCGGAAGCTCCTGCAACGCGGTGCCGGCGTCGTCGGCGGTGATGACGCTGCCTCGGGCGGACGCCCACAGCAGACCCGAGGCCGATTGCCCGATCAGCGCCGTTCCTGGACGTGGACTCACGATCGGGACCAACCCCGTCGCCGCTACCCGCCAGCTCGAGGTGCCGTCAGTCACGAACGGCAACCCACCCCGAATCCTAAGCTTGCCACCGGCGGGCAGAGGCATCTCGGCGTGCTCCAGGCTGCTCCCGGCCCACAGATGGACGCTCTGGCCGGTGACCGCGATCACCGCCCAGCTGCCGTCGATCAGCGCCGCGTACATCCCGGCCGCAGCACAGGACTGCCGGGTGTGGACCGTGCCGGAGGCAGCATCCACGAGGACGGCTTCGGCACCGGTGGCGAAGCCGATCGTCGCCGTCTCCGGAATGAATGCCACATCCCCCACTGCGGTGAACCGGCCGAATTCCTGCAGAGGCACCCGCGCCCAACCGGGCACCGTGACCACCGGGGCGACGGTCTTAGCCGTCGAGCTCGGGCGAGGCGCGCTGGGGCGACCGGATGCGGTGAAGGCAATTGCCGCCCCGCCGGCGCCGAGTAACGCCAGCAGCGCCGCACCCCCACCGATCAACACCCGCCGACGGGTGAACAGTGCCCGGCCTCCTAGTGCCGGTCCGGCGACAAGCACCGGGGCGGATGCCCGCACGACCGTCGGCCCGGAGACAGTGTCAGGGGCGTCCTGGATCGTCTCTGCCGTGATGTGAGGCTCTGCAGTGGTGAATGCCGCCCAGGGGTCGGTGCACCCGCAGCGCGGGCACGAGGCGGCCTGCACGGGCACGGCGGTCCCGCACGCTCGGCACGGCCCGGTGAGTGTCGATGGCTCGGCCGAGTGCCGGCTGGTTGCGCCTCCCTGGACCGGGCTCAACACCCCATCCGGCCACACGGCATATGCGGCGCTGGGAGTATCGGTGATCTCCAGCAGCACGGGGCGGTTCAGCTCTGCTGCGGTTGCGGTGCACCTGGCGACAATCGCCGGGCGCAGCTGCTCCACCGGCACCGCGGCCAGGTGCACCGGGATGCCGTTCTTCGAGAAACAGGGTCCGTCAGGTGCGAGTAGCTCGGCGGTGAACTTGGGAAATGGGGATACCCGTGTCGGGGTCATTCGGCACCTCCAGGTGCGTAGAGGAACAGGTCGACGCTGGTCGCGGGGACGGTTCGAGTGCCGTACATGTGCTTGGGCCGGCCCCAGTTGTATTCCTCGAGCACGACCGTGCCGTCCGGGTTCACGGCCTGCACGTAGGCGACGTGGCCGTAGGAACCGGCAGAGGTCCCCCACCAGGCCACCGACCCGGCCCGCGGGGTGAGGCTGGTCGCCCAACCGTTCTTGGCCCAGGAGTCAGGCCAGTCGATGGCGTTGCCGCCCATCGGGGTCAGCGTCGACCAGTCCCACTTCCATGGAGCCGCCGTCACGCCGGCGTCACGGTTCAACCGCCAGGCGACGAAGTCCACGCACTCGCGGTAGTAGTACCGCAGCGGCGACAGCCCGCCACCTTCGGTGTCGGGCGCTTCGTTTGGCCACGGGTAGTCATCGCCGGCCGCCGTGGACGGGTCGTCCGTGCACCCACCCTGCGACGCATCGTTGCCGGTGAGGGCGGTGACGATCTGCTGGGCAGGCTCCAGGAACCGGGTGTAGTGGTCCGGGTCGGCGTTTCCCTGCACCCGGTGCGCGGCGATCGTCGGTTCCAGCGACTCCCACCCGGCAACCCCGGCCAGACGGGTGAAGAACTGCGTCGACGCATACACCGGGTCAAGGACCTGCTCGCGAGTGCCCCAACCCAGACACCACTGCTGCTGGAACAACCCCACCGAGCACGTCGGTGAACCGTCAGGATTCGTCACGCCCTGGTCCTCATCGCCGTAACCGATGTTGACCAGGCTGCTCTCACCGATCGAGGTCATGACGCCGATGATCTGCGCCTGGCCGGACAAGCCCATGCTGGCAGCGGTGTTGATGATCGTGGCGGCGTTGACCAACTGGTCACCGGTGAACCCCGCAACACCGTCGGCCGGTGCGTTCGCGGCGTCGGCCGTACCGACGAGCGCGGCCGCGCAATTCGAACCACCACCGCTGAGCATCAACCCGAAAAACGCTCCGACCAGCAGCAGCACCGTGACTGCTGCCGCAACGGTTTTCACCGCTCGTCCCGGGGTGCGCCGATGCGGTCACAGAGCCACACCCCAGCGCGCTCATCCCACACCAGCAACAGGGTGTAAATACCAGCATCGGTCGGCACCATCGCCACTGCACCAATCCGGGTCGGCCGATCGTTCAACACTGCCGGCCCAGTGATCGTGTGTACCGGCACCAGCGCCGGGTTCGTGCCCTCAGCCCGCGAGGCAGCTTTCGCCGTCAGCAGCGGGTAGAGTCCGTTGATCCAGGCCTGCGCATCGACGTCGGTCCTCGAGAACGCTGCCATTACTGCTGTCGCGAGCTCGACCGCTGCAGCCCGATCATCCGAGGTCAGGACCGCAGCTTCCGGCGCCTGTCGGTCGTCCTCGACCGGCGGCATCAGGGCGCCGACGCCAGGCGATGATGAAGCAGACCCCACCGGCGCGGACTCCGTTGCGGTCGGTACCGATGCAGTGCCGGCGCACGACGTCAGCAGCACGCACACGGCCAATCCGCTCAACATCGCGGGACTGATCATGCGAATACGGGTCTTCAACATGGGGCGCCTCCTCATCGGCAACAACAGGGCGGGAACCTGGCCGGCGTGTGATGAGGCACATTCCGGCCAGGTGTCCTCATACACAGACAGGAGGGGTGTGCAGTGACCTACTGCACACCCCTCCTGTCTGTGTACGAGAGCACCCATTCGTGTGCTGCCGAGACCAACGAAGAGAGCCGTATGTCCGAGACCGAGAACCAGACCGCGCCCATCTCCACCGAGGCCGGCGAGCCGATGATGGAGGAGATCTCCCGGTGCTCTGAGCCGATCCCGCTGCGTCCGGAGACGGCGGAGCTGCGCGCAGTGGAGCAGCAGATGATGCGTGGATGGGACGCAGAAATGGCGGCACTCACCAGTGCCGGCTGGGAGATTGTCCGGGAGAACACGCTCTCCCGGGTGCCCGAGGGCACCTACCGGCTGTACAACATCCTCCAACGCCCCATCGCCGTGCAGCCGCGCCGACTGCGTCCAGTCGAATGATGCAAGACGTCCTCGAATCCGCGACCTTCTGGGGCGTCCTCGGTGGAACGCTCGTCGCTTTACTCGCGCTCGGCTTCCTGCTCGACCCGCGCTACCGGCGCCGTCGGAGAGGCAACCGCCCCACAAGACGTCGAGCTGCGCACGGCCGGTGAACCGGGCCGGGGTGAAGGAGCCGCCGATGGCGGCGCTGCGCTGACAACAACCACGCTTCGGGATTTCCCCGACCGCCGATCATATGGGCCTCCTCCCCCGCACCCAACACGGCGACTTCGTCGCCCGGTTGGGGTGAAAACTTCTGCGCCGCGGTCGCTTCGCTCCCTCACATCGACGTAGAACTTTTCACCCCAACCGGGTACCCGCTTATGGCTGCTCCTCCGGATTCCCATTTGCTCTGCTTATCGGGGAAATCCCCCAGGTGCGAGAACCCGACAGACAGGAGCACCACTCATGAGCGTCACCGTCTACAGCAAACCCAACTGCGTGCAGTGCACAGCCACGCACCGGTTCCTCGACGGGAAAGTCGAGTACACGGTGGTGGACCTGTCCGAGGCCCCCGACGCGTTGGAGACCGTGAAGGCGCTCGGGTACCTGCAGGCGCCCGTCGTGGTCACCGACACCGGCCACTGGTCCGGGTTCCGCCCGGACAAGCTCGCCGAGCTCGTCCCGGGTCGATGAGACCGTACACGCCGGCGGAGATCCTGCAGGCCGGCGCCGACGACACCCGCCGCGGCTCCACGCACCTGCGGTTGGAGCTGAACGCGCTGCAGAACGCGTTGGGTTGGCACTGGCACCGCATCAACGTCAACGCCGACGTGCCGCTGCTGGACGGCGAGGAACGTCTCCCCAGCTACCCCGCGCCGGCCGGGTTCGGCGGGAACACCCTCGCGGTCCCCGCCCGCACCGTGCACCTCGAGCGGCTGACACCGGCAGGCCGGTGGTTGTTCTGGCTCGGCGGGCACACCGCCCGCCTGGAACGCGAACGCCTCATCGACGGCATCGAGCTCTTCCGGGTCCTCGTCGACGACGCCCGCCGTGCGCGCACCAGCGAGCAACGCCGAGCCCACATGACCGCCATCCTCCACGCCGCCGACGCGAACCGGCACCGCGGCACCCGGCAACCCGTGACACCGGTCAGCACCACCGCCTGGCCGGTACGCATCCCGCCACCCGAACCCACCAACCCAGAACGGACCACCGCGTGATCGTCAGCATCCTCGTCTGCAACGCAGCCAGAACCATCCCGGCTCACCCATCCCGTCCGGCAGCACCCTTGGGTTCGGCCGCCACCGCCGCTCATTTCCCGGCTACCCACCACCAGCACGCCCCGCCAGGGGGCTGTCTGGAAATACCCTCCCGCGACACCCATCACCCGTCACCCAACCCTGAGGAAGGAACCTTCATGACCGCACGCCGTCCGGCCCGGTCCGAGCCGCGACACCGCCTCCAGCTCGACACCCCCATCCGACGCACCCCACCGGCACCCGTCACCCCACGCCCCGGTGACGACCCCTACCAGGACTACCTGGCCTGGCTCGACACCACCGGAAACCCCTCCTTCATCGACCGCACCCAGCCCTCCCCGAACAGCCCAGAACCCGGTAGCACCAGCCACCACTAACCAACGGCCCGCCCCGGTGGGCAAGGTCACCGGGCAGTCACCACCCACACCGAAAGGGAAACCCTATGACTACCAGCACGCCGGGCAGTGCGAGCGCACGTTCGCTCGCCTGGATGGAGGCGCTACGTGACCGCTACCTCGCCGCGTGCACCACCCACCCCGCCGTCGGTCCCCTGGACCAGGCGCAGCAGCTCGAACGCGACAACGCCGACTACTGGACCCGCCGCATCGCGCAGGAAACCTGCCGCACCAACAGCCGCATCACTGAACAGGACCCAGCATGACCAACACCTCAACCGACCCAGCACCAGCACGGCCGACGTCTCGGCGGGCGGCCGTCTTAGCTTGGATGCGCCGACACACCCTCGGCAAGATCCTCGCGGTTGTCGCGGCCGCCGCCGTGCTCATCACAGCGGTGGTCATCACGAACGCCGTCGCAGCAAACGCCGAGTTCGAAGACAAGCTCACTTCAGCCCGGGGTGCGGTGAAAGCGCTCGGGCAGGCTGAGATCCACAACAACGCCCAGAAGATCGCTCTCGACGCTGAGATCACCAGGACACTGGACACCAGCGCCGCCGTCGCGACGATCGTCGCCGGTGCCCCCGCCTACTTCGACACCAGTGCTGCGGCTGAACTCGAGCAAGCCCGACTGGCCCTCGACGCGGCCGTGACCGCGGTGAAAACCCCACCAGCCGAGGGACAACCGGCCGCATCAACCACCCTGGAACCGGCGTCCGTGGACCGGATTCTGCCGAAAGACCCAACCCTGCAGCAGCTCACCGCGTTCCAGAAGACCCTCGCGGCGGCCATCCGGGCCGTTGAGGCGGACACTGACCGGAAGGACACCGCGATCGACACCCTTGTCCAAGCCCGCGAGGACCTCCGGGGCCCGCTGCGGAACCTCGCGAACACGGTCGTGACGGTGAACGCACCAGCCGTCCGCGCGTTCGCCCCGGCCGTCGATATCACCGCGTTCAACGACACCGTCACAGCCCTGCAGATCACGATCGACGACAACGACCCCCTCATCCCACCCCTCGAGACCTACGAAACGGCCGCGAAGACCGTCCTCGACGCCCAAACCGCGATCAACACCCAAGCAGCCATCGACGCCGCGAACCAGGCCGGCAACGACAGCTACGTCGACCCATCGACCGGTGAGGCCAAACCCAACCCCAACTACAACGGCGGTGGAAGCGGTTCCGGTAGTGGCGGGGGCTCGGGTGGCGGGTCGGCCGACGGCGGCAGTTCGGGCTCCGGTGGCGGCGGTGACAGCGGTTCCGGCGGCGGTGCACCCGCCGCGCCCACTCCCCCACGCATCGTGTACACCTCCTACGCCTGCGGAGGCGCCGGCGGCTACTCGGAGTCGAGCTACAACAATCGCGGCATCACCGTGCCAGGTTCAGGTGTCGCGAGCGTGAATGGCCCGTATGACTCGGGTTCGGGTTGGCGTGTGGATTGGACCTGCGGGTAGTCCGTCCGCCGACGCATAACGACGAACGCCCCGACCGTCTGGTCGGGGCGTTCGTCGTTGGTGCAGCTGGTGCTACTCGGTGTCGCTGGTGTTGGCCGTTTCCATGATGGGGGCGGGCTTGCGGCGGCGCTGCACGGCGAGGCCGGTCATGAGGGCCAGGCCGAGGGCGACGAGGCCGCCGGCGATCCAGCCGATACCGGAACCGTCGAACCCGGTCGAGGCAAGCCCCGCGGCGGCCGGCTTGACCTTCCGCAGGGTCTGCTCGTCCGGCTCTCCGCAGGTGCCCTCGCTGAGGAGGACGGTCTTGGTGTCGTCGGTGTAGGTGCGTTCGATCCAGTTCACGCCCTCGCCCATGTCGGCAGAGGCGGTGAACGTGGGCCCGGGGACCTCGGTGCGGCCGCCGATCACGATCGGTGCGGACTCGGCCTGGTACACGGTGCTTGCGTCGCAAACGTTCTGGCCGTCGACGATCTTGTAGGCGGTGAAGGTCTGCACGGCGGTGTCCGGGTAGAGGGCGACGTCGGTGTGGACGGCGGTGTCGCCGTACTGCTCGCCGTCATACACGGCCGGAACAGCCTTCGTCGTCACTCGCGGTGCGGTGACCGTCTCAGTGGCCAGGCCGAAGCCGTCGTGCCAGTCCGCTTGCAGCGTCGGTGCGACGGCGGCGTCCTGGCTGGCAAGATTCATCGACCACACGGCGGTGATCTGCCCGGTGATCCCGGCAGGTTTCACGATGGATGCCTTCATGACCTCGCCAGGGCCCGTGCAGGCGGCGGTCGCGGTGCCGATCGGTTCCCGGCCTGCGGGGACCTCGGGAAGGTCGTTCTCAGCGTCGGCTTTGGGGTAGAACGCGACGTCCCAGTTCACGCGGACGCCGGACCCGTCGCGGTTCGTCCGCCACACCGGGCTCGCACTGTCCGCGGCAACATCGCACGTCGCGTGGTCCGTGATCGTGCCACCAACCCCCACCAGAGGCTGCTGCATCTCCGACGTCACCACCGGCTGGAACAGGGTCGACCGGTCCATCGGGTCTCCGGTAGACAACGTGAACGACTGCTCGGCCTTCGGGCCGGGGCCCGCGGTGTGCTGTTGGGCGCCGCCGGCGGACTGGTAGACACCAATCTGCCCGGCGTACCCCGACGACTTACTGAACGTGGCAGAGCCGCTGATCTTGTAATCGACGACGCCGTCTTCCGGGTTCCCCCGCACGGGCAACACCATCCCGTTCGTGACACCGGCGATCGTCGCCGACCCAGTGTCGGTGAAGATCCCGTTCGTCAACGTGACCGTCCCCGTCGCATCCGCCGGGTCGAGGTCGGAGACCTCAAGTGTGCCCTTGTAGCTGTTCGTGGTGTCGACGTTGAGGGCTATCAGGCCGGCTCCGCCGCCGATGGCTCCTGCGGTGACGCCGGTGGCGTCGGCGCGGATCTGCGCGAGCTTCGCGAGCACGTCAGCACGCTGCTCAGCCGGGACCCGGCCGCCGTAGTAGGTGTCTCCGGACATGCCGTGACTGTTGTACTCGACACTGTCGGCGAGAGACCACACGAACAAGTGCGTCGCGGCCGCCCAGTTGTTATCCGCGTACTGGCCGTAGTTCGACACCGCCCAGTTCACCCGAGCATTGTCGTCGGCACTCATCGACGCCCACGCCTGATTCCCCACGAACGCGCTGTCCCCGGTGGGCGGGGAGGCGAGGATCTCGAGACAGTACGTCGCGATCCCGTTAATGAGCTCCTGACCGATGAACCCGGAACCCTCGTCGTACCCGTACCCGTGGGTCGCGGCCTGCGCGGTGATGGCAGAGAACGGAGAGACCGCGAGACCGATGCCTGCGGTACCGCCGAGCGCGAGCGCAGTCACGAGCGTGAGCGCCCCAAATCGGACCCGCCGCCTCCGGACGGGGCGGGTGAATGCTGTTGCCTGATCCATGTGGACCTTTCCGTGGTTGGTGACGGGCAACGAAGTGTTGCCCTCATACACAGACAGGAGGGGTGTGCAGCGACCTACTGCACACCCCTCCGCCCACGCCGAATCACGCCGCGTTGACGCGTCTTCGGTAGGTCCATAAGGCCCGGAAGTGTGCTGTCGATTGCAGGGGCTGGAAGTTGGGATCCTTGAAGTACGCGCCGAGCAGCGACGTCTCCTGTCGGTTCGGCCGCCCTCCCCAGGTGACGGCCGCGACAGCGCGCAGTCGATCGGCAGACACATCGGCGAATGTGGCTTGCGCGCACTCCAGAGTCTTCGCGTCCTGACGACCCGACTTGTCGTACTTCGAATGGGCGAGCAGATCCACGATGTCGTGTAGCCGAGGTCTGAGAGCGTCTGGCGAACGGTGTTCCAGAGTTCGGGCGGTCATCATCACGGCGAGCTCGAGAGGGGAAACCTCATCAGCGATCATCAACTCCAACGGATCGGAGCTGGCCGACACCAGGGCAGATTGATCGAACCCGGGCCCGTCGATTCGCTCGAAGCGCGGCACCCAGGACTTACCGAGGGACTTGAACCTGGCCTGGTCCGAGGCCGCAGCTACCCACTCCCGCACGATGGCCGACGCGTAACGAAACGCGTCGTTCGAGGTCTCCACCGTGTGTCGAGCCTTCGCCGGCTGATCAATGAAGTTCACCTCGATCATGTTCACCAACTCCGTCTCGTCAACGAACGCTGATCCCGACCGTCGGTACACCGCATCGCGGACGATCGGCACCAAGTGCTCAGCAATGTCAAGGCGCATCTGAGCCGCAGCAGGCGACCGACTGAACTCGCCCGGTGACATCACCAAGATCTTCGCCAGAGCAGCACGAAACCGCGCCTCCGCCTCCGCATGACTACCGCTCACGTAGCGTCACTCCTCGCTGACAGTCGTGCGCTGATCCGACGAACCCGGACACACGAACGCTCCAGACACTCCGACGCGGCAACCCAGTCCTCGAAATCCACCGGATCCGCAAGCGCATCAGCAAGAAACGACTCCGAGTCAATCCGCTGCAGCACCAGATCCGCCTGCGTGATGGCATCAATCGCACGATCCACCACAGCTCGACCAAGCGGACGCCGGCGTGAGAAATTATCCGTGCTCATGCGAGATTTCCTTTGTCACATCACCAGAGGTTGCACGGTTCAGCTGGACGACGTTCTTTCGGTGCATCATCGCGACGCGCGCCTCGAACACCGGCCGCAACACCTCACGCACATATCGGGCCTGCGTGAGCAACGACACGTCAGTGCGCCCCAAGGTCCGTTCCCACTCGATCTGTAACTGCAGACCCGGGTCGTCGATGCTCTCCCACACACGCGCATCGACATGCGTCCAACCAGCCTCACGAGCGAACTCCAACCGAGACCCAACAGCCAACAACCGGCCATCCCGATCAACAGCGATCGGCATCAGTAGCGCCGACACCGCATGCCTCGGCGGAACAACCTCAACGCCGCCACCATCACGCCGCACGTCATCGATCGCCACGAGTGCGACCGCCGGCCCATCGACATGCGACGGGCTTCGCAGGGGCTCCGATCCCCTCGCACCGGGGCCAGACATAGACCCATCTGCTCTTTTTGCGGTCGAAGCGTCGGTCGTGGCCGACACTCGTTGATCTGTTGAGACCGTCATAAATACCACCTGCTCAACCTCCGTATTCGCGGAGGCGACATCTAGAGATGCTCGATCAACTGCACACACACCGGCCACCCCACGTTCCGACAAAACGGTCCCTCCTTGATGCACAGCTTGCGTTCTGAAACCGTGTATCACGGATAGTCTAGTCGCTTTGAAGACGGCAACTATAGCTATGATGGATACAGTTGCGTTCAGCTCGGAACGGACAGTTGTACTCGGGGGCTTCACTTCGGGGAGAATGGGGGGATGGCCACGCCTTACAAACCGAATGATCCGCAGTGGACTGCGGACCTTGCGATGGCCAGTTCGATCCTCGGAACACCGGCGAAGACTCGTATCCTGCGCTACCTCGCGTCGACAGAGGATGGTGCTAGTCGAGGTGCGATCGCGGCGGCCACTGAGATTGGCGGGAGTCTCAGCCGTATTCTTCGTGAGCTCGAGGACAGCGGTGCGGTCACGGGCGACTGGCCGAAAGACGACAGGTGGGGTCGCTCTGTTCGCTACAGATCCGATCCGGAGCGGGTGAAGTACTTCGTGGAGCTGTGGACGACGTACGCTCTCAACGAGTCCTAACGAGGCTTCCTGAAACGCAGCACGCACGCGACGTATCGGCCGGTGGGGTTTCCGCCGTCGTCCCGGACGCCGCTCGCTTTGAGCTTCGCCTGCCGGGTCTTTCCGTTGACGATGACGTTCACCTCGATCGCTGGACGAGGATGGGGTGTTCCGGCTGCTTCCCGCAGGTACGTCGTGACCCGTTCGTGTTCCGTGACTGGCAGTGCTGCAAGCACGTCGTAGCTGTTTGCCTGTTCGAGACTAGGCGCAGTTGTGCCAGGAGACGTTAGAAATGCCTGCCAGTAGTCGGCGTCAACGATGCAGAAGAACCGGTCCTCGACGAGTTCAAACAGAGCTCGGACGTAGTCATCGGAACGGCTTGCCTTTAGGCCGGGAGTCGAGTCCTCGATTGGTGCCTGAATGCGGTGGGTCAATCCAGTCAGCCGTATGGTGCCCTGCGGCGTCTCTGCAGCGCGACCGACCAAGCGCAATGAGGCGCGCGTGCGGTGTTCTGTTCCGTAGCCGGTTTCGGCGTCGAAGGCAATGGAGTGCAGTTGATCTGTTCGAGACCGCACACCAAGGTCAATGAGTTGGCGCAGACGGAGTCGATCCTCGGCGACAACAATGTTTGTCATCCACGGTGGCGCCGGATACGCACCGTCCCTGTTGGGATGTTCTGGAGGAATGCCGTAGACCTGGAACATGCCGGCATCCCACCAGGAGCTTGTTTGTACTCCTGATCCTGGCTTGGCTACGTCCCACTCCCACGTACCGATTAGGGGCTCTTGGGGAGGGACGGGGGTCGGATGAAGGGTACCGATGACCGCGACTGCGATCCTGGACAACGGTGACAGCAACGTGCGGCGGCTTGCGTACATCCCACTCCCGAGCGCCGTCGTAATGCTGATCGGGCGGTTGTGCTCCAACCCCTCCTCCATGAACGGGAGCAGCTTGTGGCGCAGCTCAGGGAGCGCGACATTCTTCCTCGCGCTGACGCCGTGGTAAGAGCTGCTACCAGCGGCCAGCAATCCCCCGCGGCGCTCGATCGTCAGCCAGCTCGCCTCTGGCGCCCTGCTCGCCTCCACCTCGCCTCTCCTCGTTAGCCAGATGATGGACCCCAGACAGGTCTTGACCATGTCAAGTCTGGTCGGCCATCAGGCCGGCGGTGGGTGTTTCAGACCCATCTGAGTAGGAGGAGCAAGTCAGTTGTGGGCGTGTGGGCTCCTAATGAGGATGAGTCAGGAGGCAGTGCCGGTTTCGATGATGTTGCTGCCGAAGCGAAGACGGTCAACGGTCCCCGCTGGGATCAATCGCACGAATCGCCGCGAAACGTCCATCCTCGACGCCATCGCGAGCCTCCACGTCGCTTCGCAAACCAGACAAGAACTTCGATCGTCACGATGCCCCAGCGAGGTCAATGTGGAACTAGGCCTGGCCGTCACAGCAGGGCATCCGGTGCCGAACTGGGCCAGTCGCATGTTCAGATCCTCTCTGACCGCTGTCCCCCAAAAGGTGGATTGCCGTGCCGAACGATCAGGTGTGACCATATTGAGATAGTGGCGTTCAGAGCCACTGTTCGTATTCGATGACAAGTACCCGACCGCTGGACAGCGGAAGTGGTGTCACAGGCAGTTACTGTCACCCCTTGCGGAGAAAACATCATGCTCAACACCCTTCCGCCTGCAAATATCCATGTTTTCGCGGCGGGATCTATCCACATCCTTCACGCGCTTTCCGCGACCGGCACGACCACCGAGAGCCACCTTGCTCGGATGACCTCGACCGAGATCGTTGATTCGGCGCTTCCAGCGTTGCTGGACCATCAGACTATTTCCCGCGACGACGAGGGACGGCTGTCTCTTAACTGCGCCGTCGTGAACACTTCTGTCGACGTACTTCGCGACTACCTCCTGATCTGATGCGCGATCTTCCTGTGCGAATGACGGCGCTGTCTTCGAATCTGCACTTCGTCCAGGGCCCACTCTCCAACTGGATTGTCATGACCGACGGAACCTCGGCAAGCCTGATCGACTCGGGGTACCCAGCTGACGCGCAGCTGGTTGAACGCAGCGTCCGGGCCGCCGCCGGAGGAAACTTCACGGTGGTCGAGCACCTGGTCACCCACGCACACACCGATCACATCGGATCGGCTGAACTCCTTCGGCAGTCTCAGGGAACCGTTGTGCGGTGCGCGGCCGCCGAGGTCGAGCATCTGAGTCGCACCGAGCGGCACCAGATAACCTTCCGCTCAGTCCTCCCCCGCCTCTGGAAGCCCAGGATCGCCGCCTGGGCCATAGCGGCAGTACGAGCAGGCGGTCTTGCCGACGTTGGCGTTCAGTCGGCTGAGACATTTAGCGATGGCGAAGAACTACAGCTCCCCGGTAGACCGATCGCCATGGCGCTGGCTGGCCACACCGCCGGGCACAGCGCGTTCTACTTTCCCGCCGAAGCGACGCTGGTGCTAGGAGACGCGCTCGTTTCGGCGCATCCAACGAGCGCGCACCGAGGCGCACAGTTCCTGCACAAGATATTCAGGGGCGACAACGCTGAGACAACGACTGCACTCGAGCGTCTCCTCCCGCTACACGTCCGGACCATCCTCCCAGGGCACGGGCCGCTGCTCAGAATCACACTGGCTGAGGCTGTCAAACACGCCCAGAGAGTCCATGAAAGAGCGCATCGCCGCCTTAAGTGATAATGTCGTGCCTGAAAAGCGGGATCGGCTGAGGGCGATCCAAAGGGAACGAGTGACATGTTTGACGACACGCCGCGCCAGCTGTGCCTTAAGACTGTCTTAACTCGGGAGCATGAGCGCATGACTGGTAGCAACGCAGGGAAGAAGCGCAATCGCTTGCCCGCAGGCACCACGCCTTGGAAGGGGTCAGTTACGCTCGACCCCTCGTACGGTTCAGCGCTCGAGATGGCTGCCAAGCTATCTGGAGACCTCGCTCCATCCCTCTACCTGCAAGTGCTCCTGAGCCAGATCGTTGAGCGAGACGAGCAGGGAAACGTTGTGCTGCCAGTCGTCGATCCTGCCTCATCAAGAACGCTGGAGGCGCATCAGACAGCCGCTTAAACGAAGAAGCCCGGTGCTTTCGCACCGGGCCCCTCAAAGATTCGTAGCTCAGAACCCACGACGGCAATCAGACGGTTCGAGCTAATCCCCTAGAAACAGATCCGGGTCCGCCCGGAGGCTTTTCCGTACCCACCTTCAGGAGGTGATGGAGCCATAGTAACGCATGGAGGCACGATTGTGCCTGTCTTTTTGCATCCTGCGCCCGGCGTGTCCATCGCGTGGGTGCGACTGTGGTGAGGGGCCGGCTTCGGACGTCTGTTGAGGCGTTGGCTGTTGCGGGTGTTGCTGGTGTTGGTGGGTGGTCGGCGTGGGAGTTGTCGCAGCGGATCTCGCCGGCGCCGCATGTGCAGGCGATGCGGGTTGACGCGTATGGCGAGTTCGTCGCGAACGATTACTCGCTGGCGTATCCGGTGCGTGCTGGGGCTCCGGTGGGGCCGTGGGCGGTGCGGTTGGCTGGTCCTGATGGGTTGTTCTACCTGTTGGCGTTCGATTTCGACGGTGGGGATGCGTCTGAGCGGTTCGACCAGGTCGACGCGTTCACCGCCCTGTTGGATGAGTGCGGGATCGAGCATGTGGTGTGCCGGTCGTCGGCGAAGGACCGCCGGCACGTGTGGGTTGGTGTCGATCGCGCTCAGGGCGCTCCTGCCGGGTTGGTGTCGCGGCTTGGGTATGCCGGCAAGGCGGCGTTCTCGG
Source organism: Plantibacter sp. CFBP 13570 (assembly GCF_014841395.1). Taxonomy (NCBI): domain Bacteria; kingdom Bacillati; phylum Actinomycetota; class Actinomycetes; order Micrococcales; family Microbacteriaceae; genus Plantibacter; species Plantibacter sp. CFBP 13570. The sequence goes on from NZ_JACYTW010000029.1 coordinate 18,300, forward strand.
TGTTGGACCATGGGATGCTCTCGAACCCGCGCAATGGTGCGTGTCGTCCGCCGTTGTCCCCGCATCGGGATGGTTCTTCGTCTGTGGTGCTCCAGGGGAGCTTGGACACGTTGCTGTATCCGTCGACGACGCCGGCGCAGCTCGAGCAGCTGCTCGAGCACCTCTACGCCCTCGCCCCCGAGGAGCAAGCTGTCGCCGAGACCGCTGTGCCAGTCGCACCCCCCCGCGGCGGCCGCCGCGGGCTCACGGCCGCGGGCCGGGCGTTCATGGACGCACCCGGTGGTGGTGCTGATCCATCCCGGAACGGCTACCAGGCGCTGCTTGCGGCCGCGAACGCAGGCTGGGACTACCAGGACGTCGTCGACGCTGTCCGCACCGCCCCTGGGCTTGAGCACTTCCGCACGCAGAACACCGGACAGGGGCGGCGCCGACGTCGGCGCCCGGCCGAGGCCGAGAAGCGACTGCAGCGCGCCTGGAGCAACGCCATGGCGCGGGCTGCCCTGAACCAGTACGCGCCCGCCGGCGCCCCACCTGCTGGCCGTGATGAGGCTGGCTGGGCCGAGTTCGAAGCGTCCCTCGTCGACGTCTCCAGGATCCTGGAGAGCTTCCGGGTGAACCCCGGCCGGTGGGGCGGCCGCCACGGAGACCCGGCGAACCGGTCCGTGCTCACCGCACTGGCCTTCCTCGTGCTCCGTACCGGCAAACGCACCGTCGCGGCCGCAGACCGCGACCTCGCCGAGCTCGCAGGCCTCAGCCACTCCACCACAGCCGCTGCGCTCCTGCGCCTCCAGGCGGCCGGGTTCATCAGACGAGTCCAGGAACACCACGGCACCAATGCCGCCACCTGGCAACTCAGAACCCAGCCCGGACAGTTATCCACACCCACAGATCTGGGTCGGACACTCCCCCGAACGATCGCCGCCGCCCCGGCCGAACTCTTCAACACTCGCCGGCTGTTGCTCGAGGAGACAGAGCAACACCTGACCGACCTTCGCCACGATGTGTTCAGCTACCAAGGCCTCGGTCACCACGCAGGACGCCTGTTTGCGCTCCTCAACGACGGCGAGACCATCGGCATCCCCACAGCCGCTGCACGACTGGGAATCAGCGCCTCCCACGCCGGTCAGATCCTCTCGCAGATGGTCAGTGCACGGCTGCTGGTGAAGCGCGGAGCACGATGGGGCAGAACCCTCCGCAACGTCCTCCACCGTGCCGCAGAACTGCTGGGAGTCGACGGAGTACTCGAGCGCCGACGAGCCCGGTTCACCATGGAACGCATCCGCTGGCGTTGGTGGCTCGACCACCTCACCGCACGCCACTCCCCCACCGGCACCCGCTCCCCCAGACCCACCGTCCAACAACCCACTCTCGTCTTCTTCGACGCCCAAGAACACAACGCCGGCATCCTCCGCTACCCCCACAGAGTGGACCAACCAGACCGACCAGATCACCACCTGGCCGCCGAGTACGTGTACGCCGGACGCCTCGACCACCTCTACCGTCCGGCAGCCGCCTAGCGGCACTGAACGTACCCGGATCGGATCTCGATAGATTCGTGTGGCGGCGTTCGAAGCGTCACATTTCCAGCAACTCCACTTAATCCACCTAAGCCGGGAAACCTGGGTAATCTGTCTATTCTGGTAATTCCGGGATTTGTGGTAATGTTGGCGACGGAAGAACGCGGCGAGGCAATGCTGGAAAATCCATCTTTCTTGGGTTTAATGGGTTTGGAGGAATAATGGACAGGTCTAATCTGCAACGAGTCGTGGCGCTCATCAACGGCAAGGGTGGAGTCGGGAAGACAACGGTTACAGCGAACGTCGGGGGACTGCTCGCGCTTTCTGGATGGCGAGTGTTGGTCGTGGATCTCGACTACCAAGCGAACCTGGGGCTCGATCTGGGTTACCGGCACACGCCATCAGATGACGACGGACTGGCGCTCGCGCAATCGCTGGCGTATGGCGTCGATCTCAAGCTACTCCGCGACGTCCGGCCCGGATTGGACGTCGTTGTCGGGGGGAGCCACATTGAGGGGGCCGCCGCTGCGCTGGTCTCGAAGGCCGCGCAAGGCAAGCTGCTCGAAGCTCGGCTCTCGATCGCGGCGATGCTCGATAAGCTCGCAGCGGACTACGACATTATCCTCCTGGACTGCCCGCCTGGAAACGACATGCTGCAGTCTGCTGCTGTGGCCGCTGCACGATACGTCTTGATCCCGGTCAAGACGGATGATGGCAGCCTCGAGGGAATGAAGATCACCGCCTCGCGCCTCGAATCCGTGATCGACCTGAACCCCGATATGGATCTTCTCGGCGTGCTCATGTTCGGCTCCGGAACATCTGCCACCACCGTTCGCAGAGAGTTCAGTGACCAGGTCGTCGCGGCCCTCGGAGGTGTGGACGCCACGCCCGCCATGAAGGCGGAAATCGAGCACCTCGTCTTCACCTCGTACCTGCGTCACTCAGAGGCAACGGCGCGTAAGGCGCGGGGGAGTGGTCTGCTGGTTCACGAGCTCGACGACAAGGTGAAGGCCGCCCCGAAATTCTGGGACCAGCTCAAAGCTGGAATCAAGCCCCAGTCAGTCGGCCCGGCTTCAGCGGAGGGCGTGGCTGACGACTTGCAAGCCATCGCCGCGGAGGTCGTGCGACGCATCCAGGACAAGGAAGCAGCAATGGAGTTGGCGAATGTCTGAGAACACGCGAGACCGCACGGTTGCGGGCCCACCACCTCGGCCGGCGGGAGTGAGCAGCCTCATCCGGTCGATGCGTCCCGCCCCCTCCGCAGAGGTCGACAGCAGCGACGTGGTTCCGTCACCTCTCGACCCGCCTGCACTCCAGATGTCCTCTCCGCCGGCTGCGGCAGGGAGCGAAGCGAAGATCACAGTCACAACGCGCGCAGAACTCCGCGACCGGGTACGCGCCGCGTATACGATGACCCACGCACAAGAGGGCCACCGGACCTTCTCCGAGTTTGTGAGCGCACTTCTGGAACAAGAAGCGGTCAGGCTTGAGACCGAGTACAACCAAGGGAACGAGTTCCACGGCGGCAACGTCTCGCTGCCGAGAGGTCGACCGCTAGGGAGCTGATGGGACCGATGTTGTGACGACGGTGGTCGCTCTCCGTCGATCAGCTCGCCCGCATTGCAGAAATCCCTTCATGAGTTGTCCAACACTCAGTAAGTCCAGCTTGACCGGGTCGACTCACATCGCCCGGCCTGCGGCCGCTCCCTGCAATTGGTGCGTGAGCTACTTCGAAGCCGATCGACGAGGGAGCGACGCAATCTCATCAGCCTCGAAGTATGCGGCGGCAATCGTTGATGCCGATTCTGGGGAGATGCCTTCACCTATAAGAAGGTGCCCGACGGCGACGACGATGAACATGCCGGTCAGCCGGTGGGCCTCCAGGTCCTCGTCCACGGCCGGAGGGTGACCGCTGCCTATCGTGTCGACGCCCGCCGGCGCGTAGTAACCGGCGAGAAACCCTGTGGCGTGAGCGTAGGTTGAGTCCTCTCTCCAGAGCCGGTAGAACACGGCGCTGTTGAGCTCGGTCGCGTACACGGCCGCGGTGAGTTTCTCGGCTTGATCCCGGAGAACCTTGTCTTCTGTGACCTCCAAGACGAAGTCATTCAGCGCCTCCACATCGATATCAGAGCCGAAGCCGAGCTCGTCCATGTGGCCGGCTGTCTTTGCCATCGTCTTTCGCTCGTGCGCGAGCATCGCATGAGCTGCACCGTTGCGGTCCGGCTGTGGCATGTCGGCCAGCCAGTGCAGGCGCAGCACGATCTCCCACAGCGTTCGTCGGTTCGGTGCCGCTGCATGTGCGCGGCCGCTCGAGGTGAGCTCGGCGATAATCTGACTCTGCTCGAATGCGGCCCGCAGCCAACCGACTGCGAACTGACTCACGGTCGAGACGGGGATGTCGTCAAGCTTGACGGCCAAGACGGCTTCGGCCGCCCGACGCACTCGCGCAGCTGAGGAGTTGGCAACTCCGTCGTTCCGCTGGACCTGGCGCTTCTTCTTCGCGCTCTTCTCGCTCATTCGATCACGCTAGCGGCACCTCGCAGGCAGCCACCGCGACATCGTCATGTATTCGAACGTATGTTCTAATTGGCTCATGGGACAGAATCGGCGTTACGGCGAGGGGCTGACCGACCCGCTGTTGCACGAAGCTGTGCTGCGGCCGCGCCCAGTGTCGCTGTCGCCGCTCGAGCGGGGCGCTGAGACGGTGTCCGAAGCCGAGCAGCCGATTGAGGTGGAGGCGTGGGTCCGGTTCCCAGAGACGTCCGTACGGGTGCGGGGGAGAGCTGTTGCTTGGACGGATCGGGCGGTGTGGGTGGAGTTCGAGCTCCGCGATGGGACGCGTCGACGGGCGTGGGTGTGGGCGTCAGCCGTTGATCGGTTGTGATCTGCCGGCCGGGGGAGTGGTGGCGGTCTCGTTGGGTGGTTTGCCGTTGGCGTGATTGGTACCGCGGCGCCGACGTCGTCCCCGAAGCCCCTGCGCCTGTCGACGTCGACGCGTGGGTGAGGTTCCCGGAGACCTCGGTGCGGGTGCGCGGGCGAGCCGTCGCCTGGACGGACAAGGCGGTATGGGTGGAGTTCTCCCTCCGTGACGGCACCCGCCGGCGGACATGGGTGTGGGCATCGGCAGTCGACCGCCGATGATCAGCCAGGGCTGCCCGTTAAGGGTCTAGTCCCCGCGGGGCTTCGAGGTGAGGCGGGGGAGTGGCCGATGTGGTTGACCGGTTGATCGTTTCGGGGGCGATGGCGCATACTCACGAGCAGTGCGTCGGCCGGCCGGCAGAGGTGCTGGACGGGGGCGAGGGAGAGCAGTTCATGGTGTGGGTTGAGGCGAAGGCAGGAACGAGCGATCTCACGGTGCGGTTCAATACCGCGCATGTGCAGATGTTGGACTGGGAGATGCGGGTGCTCCACGGGGTGGAGCGGATCTTCGTGAACTTGTTCTTCATCGACGGGAAGACCCGAGGGTTCCGGTTGGGGGCATACCACGGTGATGAGGATGCGGAGCAGCAGCTCGCCGAGCTCTTCGGTTCCTGCCGCGTCCTGAGCTGACAGCGGTGCCGGCCGGAAAATGGTCGTGCGGGTTCTCGGGGTGGTGGCTACGCTGACCGGTGACAGACGCGAGGAGTCCTCCCCGGTTTCCGATCGCAGCTGTCAGCCGCTCCCGGTCAACGGCACCCGTCTGCTGGCCGGGAGCGCCTCGTGCATGCCTGAACGGTGCGGCTGGCAGGATGGCTGCATGGCACAGCGAACCATCACCACGCTCGTCGACGACCTCGACGGAACCGACCTCGGGCAAGGATCTGGCGAGACGATCCGGTTCGGCGTCGACGGCCGCGCGTATGAGATTGACCTCAGCGACGACAACGCCGGCGCGCTACGGGATGTGCTCCGCCCGTACACAGAGGCCGGTCGTCGGGTTGTCCCTCTCAGCACGCGTCGACGTCGCCAGTAGAGTGCGAGGACGGGCCGGGGGCCGGCCTAAGACTGATTGGGGAATCAGATGACGCAGCACGGCGCGCCGAGTGCCGGCGGAGCGAACCAAGGGCAGCAGCCGGCCGCCTCTGGGACAACTTCCGTTTGGAAGACACTTAGAAAGCGGATCATGTGCCCAGGTGCGGTGATCGTGATCGTCTTGCTTGTCGCTGGCTCCCTCTGCTTCGTAGCCATCTCGAGTGACAACCGGTGGCCCGCGGTCATATTCATTCTGGCCGGCGGAGCACTGGGCATCACGAAAGAAGTGCTGACGGCGTTCGCGGAGGACATCACCGACGTCAGTGTCATCGCAGACGCGCGTAAGCGATCGTTTCAGGGAGCAGCGATCGTCTGCTCGGTCTATGCTGCCGTCTTCGGGTTCCCGGGCGTTGTGGCAGGCGCCGCGCAACTTCTCCTGCAATAGACCGAGTCCGCATCTCGCCGAGGCGCTCATGCGGCTGCTGCGACATGCAGCGAGTTCTCAGCCGACCAGTTGTACGCAGGGAAGGATGCATCGACTGACATAAGATATATTATCGGTCACTTGATGTGGTTGAAATATCGGCTTAGTTCCACAGTTCGGCATGGTTCCAGCCTTCTGCGAATCCCATGCTTTCGATTCCTAGGAACGGGACGTTAGGGAAGCCGTCGACGATCTCGCGCAATCGACTCGTCCACTCGGTGTGTCCCGAGACGCTGCGGAGCAGATACGCCATTACTGCGAGTGCGTTGTATAGGCCGAAATCCTGTTTAGGGGCCGAATCATCACGGAGGTGGGCGAGCAGCGGGACCGTGTTCCCTCTTGGACGAGTGGGTGCCACCACGAGTTTCCTGTTGAAGAGTCGTGCCTGGTGAGCGGCGACGTTCCTGACGTAGTTCGTGCTGGCGATCCAGCTGGCGAGGGTCGTCTTGCTCGGGACGGCGTAGTGGGTGGCAACGCGGGTAGCGATGTCATTCTGGAGGCCACTGTATAGCTTGGCGAGGTGTCCGAGTTCAAGAATCTCAGTGAGAGCCCAGATGGGCATCTGGTCGTCGTACTTCTCTCGGAAGTGAGCGACAAACGCTTCTTTCGAGCTGGCGCGCCGTTCGTCCACGCGGGTGATCCACTCGGCGTGCTTGCTAGTGGTTTCACCTGTCTCCTCGTCGACGTACGGCTGGACGAATGCGGGAGTCAGGTTTCGTTGTTCGAGGTGTGCGAACGCAGACCTCTGGCCGAGGATGTGGCCTACTTGGGTCCGCAGAGAGACCTCGATTCGCTCGACTGCCTCAAGCACGTGCAAGCGAAGGTCACGATCAAAGGTGATGAGAGCGGCTGCATGGTCGATGTGCGTACCAGGCCGGTAGGCACTGAGAACGCGGGTCCTGCAGCGACCGCTCTCGTCGACGAATCGTTCAGACTGTCGTGCGGGGTAGAGATACCCGGTGAGCCGGTAGTAGCCAACTTCATCGAGGAGTTGAGTCGCTGCGGCCCTGTCATCGACAACGAGCCCTCGACCCTGCAGTTGGGTGATCTGCTGCTCGATGGACATCCACGGCTTGGTGTACGCGACCACATGTCTCCCAAAAGAAAATCAGCCCGAGCCGTGAGGCGAGCGGGCTGATCGTGATGGACCTAGCGTAGCAGCTTTCCTGCCAATCCTCGCACCCGCGGTAAGCACCTGTTTGGCTGTGCCCTCAGGCCGCTTTACGGATCTGGGATGCGGCGCGACGAGCTGGAAGCGTCCAACTAAATGACAGATGAGATCCAGCGGTCTGATGACTATTTGAACTTTTCTTGTCTGAAATGAAAGTTTGCGCTACTCTGAACGTGACCTAGGAGGTCCTCATGCCGATTGCACCGACAAGTTCCCAACTCGCTCGGAGCTGGCACTCCGCTTTCTCGAACGAAGAGCTGCTCGCCCTTCAGGCGGCCATTCCGCAGGGCATCCGTGACGCGCAGGCTCGGACTGGGCGCGCGAACAGGGAGTACGCCGATCCAGACGATGAGCTCTACGTCTACGGCGTGGGGATGTCGAGAGCGGTACCGAAAGACATCAGGGCCGGCCTACTGCAGGTGCCGAGCTTCCGTGAAGAACCCATCCCGCGCTCGTCTCGCAAGCTCATGGTCGTCGGCAATGGACTCATCTTCCCGATACGCGTGGGCGACAAGATGAAGCGGAACGTCAATCAGTACCGTCCGCCGTCGCTTTCGAAGACGCGACGTGACTCCTATGAGGAGTACGGCTCACGACGCCCCGAGTTGTCCGATCCAACTCTGTTCGACGACCCGGCGGAGGGCGATCACGTCGCCCGTGTCGAAGACGTTCTCCAGCACATGGACGAGAACGAAGACAACTTGGAACTGTTCGTCGCCTTCTACAGCAGCTCGCCGCTGGGTGTGGGCCAGATCATGTGGGCGCCCGCGCGTTTCGATGGCAAGTACCTGCGGTTTCTCGAGCCCGAGACCCTGACCTTCCGGAAGATGCCTCAGAAGAGCGAATCCGCTGCAACACGGCCACAGCCAGCAAAGAGCTTCGCGGAGGCCCCTCGGCCCCGGACCACCGTCACTCGACGAGTCTCCAAGCAGCCCGACACGCAGGACCAGTAATGCCTATGCCTCCCTCCAGCCTCACTCCCACGGACGTCGCTCGCGCCTTCGACCCGTCTCGCCTCGAACAGGCGCGACGACTCCGAGCGATGACCAAGGCCGACATGCACCGCCTCGTAGGAGTTTCCGCCGCGGCGATCGGGCAGTACGAACGCGGCGAGATCGTTCCGCGCGCTGAGACGATCAGCGCTCTTGCAGCTGCGCTCGACGTCCCCATCTCGTTCTTCACACTCGGTCGTCCCGCTGTTCGTGTCGAGGTCGCCCAAGCCTCCTTCCGTCGCCTGCGCTCGACCACGGTCGGACAGCAGCAACAGGCCACCGCATACGCAGAACTCGTTTGGGAACTGAGCCGCTACCTCGAGGAATACGTCGAGTTCCCCGACGTCGATCTCCCCGACTGGGCGCAGTCCGAATCTGACGACGCCCCCGACCCTGTGAGCGCTGCGCAACTCATGCGCTCCTACTGGAAGCTGGGCACAGAACCGATCCCGCACCTCGTCTATCAGCTCGAGCAGCACGGAATCCTGACGGTCTTGTTCTCGATGAAGGAAGACGAGCTCGATCCGAAACGCAAAATCGATGCCTTCTCCATCAGCTCGCTCCCTAGGCCGATCGTCGTGCTCACTCCAGACAAGGCTGATGACGTCCTTCGTCACCGGTTCTCAGCCGCCCATGAACTCGGTCATATCGTTCTTCACCATGGACGCCATGGCACCGACAGTCAGATGGAGCGCGACGCCGATACATTCGCTGCTGAGTTTCTTACCCCGCGAGACACGATTCAGAACGAGTTACCCCGACGGATCAACCTCGCGCGCCTCGACGACGTTAGCCAACGATGGGGGGTCTCGATCCACTCTCTCCTATACCGATGCAAGGAGCTCGAGTTCATCTCCGACTCCACCTACCGGCGCGCATGGATCACCTTGAACGCCGTGAAACCGACAACGCACTCGATCCGCGACTTCCCCGGGGAGAGACCCGAACTGATGAAGAACGCACTCGCGCTCCTCGACGAGGACGGCACCCCGCTCGCCGATGTCGCCGCCGACCTGCGCGTAAGCGTGAAAACCGTCCGTCGTCTCGCCGATATTGATGAGCCCGCTGCTCCTCGTCTGAGCCTCGTCCGGTCCTCGGACGATGGGGACCGCCGCCAGGCGGATCCGATCAACCCCCACAGTGAACAGGAAGGAGGAACCGCCATGTCGAATAGGTCCAGCATCTCCGGACGCTTCATCTCGAACGCAGCTGCGGCGCGTCACCCGCGCACCAGCGTTACCGAGTCTGGAGCGAACCGCACCAGCGCGACGCAGCACCGGAGCGCCATCACCGGGCACTACATCACCCCCGCTGCAGCCGCGCGTCACCCGCACACCAGCGTCACCGAGAACAAGAAGAAGTAGCAACAACGAAGGAGGGCTCGATCTCAGTAGAGGTGAGATCGAGCCCTCCTGTCGTTCACGCTACCCGGACGTTTTCGCAATAAGCAATATCGGGGTCAGAAGGTCCGTTCTGCGCCGGCCCGCAGGCTGAAGTGCGGGGCGCGCCTGCATTCGGCATCCTGCGGTGTCATAGCGCTACCTGCGTGCCGTTCCGGCCCAGCGCGACCGTCAGTAGGCGCATGAGGTAGTGGAGGGCGATCTGATACGTGCCGGCTACGGAGCCATAGCTGGATGACATGACCATGCTTGTGCCGTAAGCGATCGTTCTTGGCGGCCGTCGACGATCAGCTGCAGTGCACGCGGGGATGCCTAGGGCGGCATCGTCTTGGGTGACGTCGAGTGGGGGGGGGGGGGGGCTACCCCAGCTGAGAGCGCGCCGTAGAGCATGAAACCGTCGTCATGCACCCTCGGTGTGGATGGCCGGATCTCGATGCTCCACAGATCATGGTGCCGGCGGCGCGTAGATCGGGGTCAGCGTGTAGACGTTGCGTCCGCGGAGACGCGTTGCGGTCGCGCCGGTTTCCTTGCTGGTTCCTTCGTGGACGAGTACTCCTATCTCGACAAGGTTGCGGAGGCCGGCCTTCCGTGTGGAGTCGCTGATGCCGTACTCCGTGGCGATGTAGTTGCGCGGGAAGGTCATTTCACCGCCGCTAGCCTGCCCGTGAGTTCGGAGAGAGATGAGGTACATCACGAGCCCTGGGCCGCTGAGCTCGGAGGAGTGGAAGAGCATCCGCCATGCCAGTTCTGGGATGCGTCGGTAGGTGTCGCCGGACTGGCCTGTGGGGATCGTGTACTTCGCACCGGAGCGATCTTCGCGGAGCGCGCGAATGGTCCGCACGTCCCCGGACGCAACGCCGGGTTCACTGGCGACGAAGTTGCGCTTTTCGAGTTCCTGCCAGCTGCTGCGAATGACGCGACTGCCCGCACCGTCCGGATCCTCGAGGCCAAGGAGTGCAGCCCAGAACGATGCGGGTCTGTGTGACGTGTGATCCCCGCCCGCGGCGACCCACAGCAGGCTGATGTAGAGCAGGAGGCGCGTCTTTCCGCCGCGGCCGCCGCCGCCTGTCCCGCTGCTGTTGCTCAAGAGGCTTGCCAGAGGATGCGTGACGGCCCCAGTAGCGTCGCGTGATTTGAAGAACACGTCGCGAAACGGTCCCCCCATACCTTCTCGTCGCTGCTGGGCAGCCTTGGCGGCTTCGAACGCTCTCTTCTGTGCGTGAGACATCGGAACTCCTATTTCTCGAAACGAAGGCGTAGACTGTGAACTACGAGGATATCATTAATGGGTTGCGCTAGCGTAGGGTGGCGGGTTGCGTGCATCGCGATTTCGCATCATTTTCGATGTTCGCTCCGGTACAGTAGGTACTACCTCGAGCGGTACTACTACTGAATCGCACGCGAGCGCTTGGAGTGAGCCACCCTCTTACGGTGGAGCTCCCGCGTGAGCATCGAGGCGCGGTACAAGAGACCCCTCCGCCCGGGCGGAGGGGTCTCTTGCTGTCCGGCGGAACGCGTCGGCCACCGCCACAGAGGTTCGATCCGCGGCCGCGTCCTGCTCGAAGATGGGGAGGTGGGGAATCGATGAAGTTTCAGAGTGCAGGGGACATCGCCGCGTTGAGGGCTGCGCAGGTCCGCGTGCAGATTCCCTCATGGGCGTACGGCGGGGATCCACCAGGCCTAGCTGGCATGGCCGGTTGGGCGCTCGAGCGCGATAAGTCTGGGTGGCTCGTGCAGAACGCGGAGTCCGTTAAGGGTCGCCCGCCTCGTCTCATACGCGTATTGGACACCGGTTCTGAGTCGTCTCCAGACGACGAGTCGACCTACGCCTCGCTTCGCGAGCTCAGCGACTTCGACGGGATTCTGACGACCAACCTCTGGGAGCGAGCTGTCGCGTTCCGCGCTGAACTTGTCGAAAAGTACCCCCACGATGCGGCCGCGATGCTTACCGGAGCAATGGCTCTGATCGGCGCCACGCCAACTGCCGGAGAGCTGCCGGCAGTTGCTGCGGCAGTGATGCCAGAGCTCCACCGAAATGCGCTCTCGAACGCGCGCATGTTTCTGGTTCGCGGTTCTACCGAGCTCGCGGGGCGTCTTCAGATGCCGGGAGTCTTCCTGCGAGTCTCTGATGATGCCCCGAAGCCGAGCAGTGGTGACCTGCACTTCCAAAGCGCTCACCATCTCATGCCGGACAGCATGGTCGGCCTCGGTCCCTTCTTGGCGCCGGTATTCAGCAGTCTCTCGCCACACGTCTGGGGGATCAACATCCCTCGCATCGGTGGCTCGATCGCCATCGTGTTCGGAGAGTCGCTGCCGGGCAGGCGAAGCTTCGCAGTCGACCTTCTCGATACAGCCTCGCCTACTGGAAACGAAACCCGAGCCGACCCGGTCGGTACAATTGAGAGATCGGCATTTCGCGACGCCCTGCGGTGGTGGGCCAGCCGACTCGACTTGCTCCTGTCGCACGCAACCGAACCTGCGGTGAATTCAAGGGACGGGCACTGGGAACCAGGACGTGCGCAGCAGAGGATCATTACGCTGACGCAGGTATTCCGAAGTTGTCAGGCCCTCGCAACGTCGAGCGACGACCACACACGTCGAGTACTCATGTTCAATGTGCTCGATCAGCTACCCGGACTGAATCCACAGTGGAACTGGAGCGCGCTGACGAAGCCGAAGGCTGCCGTCGAACGGCTCGACAAGATAAGACTTCGGATGCCAGCCTCTGTGCAGACGGTGCTGCTGCCTCGAGCCGAACGCGCCATTGAGGGTCTGCGCGCTGTGGCAGAAGGCTTCTTTGCAGCCGAGCTCCTCGATGGCGACGGTATCCGGCTCCCTGACAAGGCAGGCGGTAACGTGACTGTCCCGCGAGTAGATGCTGCGTCTGAATGGCTGCGGGTGCTTCGGAACTCTACCCACGGCTTCGATCAAGGACTCACCCCTCGCCATGGGTTGCTGCTCGAAGCACACAACGGGCGGGTGCCGGCGACAGTTGCGGACCTGGCCTGGTTGCATCTCGTCTATCTGATGGCCTACCCGGAGCTTCTGGGCGGCACAGCGGCACTAATGGCTCGGCGCCGAGCTGACACATCCGCGTGACGTCGAGCGTTCACAACTTGTCGGCAATGCTGATGCGCTTAGAGCATCAGAATGAGGGAGCTTTGCTTTTAGCGTCGGCCTGGTGTCGGTAAAGGGTCGCTCGGCTCCAGCCAACGAGTGAGTATTTTGTCGGACCGGTTTCCACGGAGTTCTACAGGACGAGTGGTGGACGCAACGTGTTGTCCACTTGCAGCCGGTGCTCGTGCTCGGTCGATCGCCCAATATGCTGACCGACGTGAAGGTATTCGTCAGTTGGTCAAAGCCGCTCAGCCACGAGGTCGCGAAGTCGTTCGCCTCCTGGCTTCCGAAGGTCATTCAGGAGTGTCGCGAGCCGTTCGTGTCGTCCGATACAGCGAAAGGCGAGGCCTGGTTCCAAGCAATCACGGAGCAGCTCAAGGCCTCAAAGGTGGGCGTCGTGTTCATCACTGCCGAGAATCGACACGAGGAGTGGATTCACCTCGAGGCCGGAGCGATGTACGCCAGCTTCGGCAAGAGTCTCTGCCCGGTCCTCGTGGGTATCCGGAAGGCAGACTACGATGGGCCGCTCAGCAACCTTCAGCTCACTGAGGCTGAGGACAGAGACGACATGCTCCTGCTCATGCGGACGATCAACGACGTGCTCGAGACGCCCCTCCCAGCGTCCACGCTCGAGGAATCGTTTGATGCATGGTGGCCGAAATTGCAGGCCCAGCTCACTCAGGCAATCGCCTCCTCATCTTCGAGGGACGCGACGCCCGAGCGACCGATGGAGGCGAAGATCGACGAGATCCTCTTGGTTGTCCGCGAGTTCGCTCGGCAAACCGTGCCAGAACCTTCGAGTCACTCCAACGAGTGGCTGAAGATGCTGAGCAACTACACGCACCAACACGATGACACCACCGAGCGCAAGTTGCGTGTGGAGGCCTTTGCGAAGACATTCGGCGGGCAGTTCGTGCGAGAGGGTGACGATGTCGTCGGAACGATCATTGACGTGAAGCAGACACCGCTGTCGTCAGGTGTGTCGAAGGTCGAGGCATTGGTTCGCTGGGCGGATGGACGTCCCGCCGAGTGGCTGAGCCCGTCAACTCTCACGCTCTCCGATGTTCCGTTCTGACCAGTCTGAGTCCCCCCCCGACTGCGTCGGAACCGAGCTACCCACAGGCTGGTCACCCGACGGTGTCATGGACGCCCAACTGAATCAGACGGGTTGCGATGGGAGAGTGTGAGCGTACTCAGTGTGAGTGCGCCGAAAACGATCGTTTCTGAGCCGGGCGGGCGACGGCTGAGGGTGCCGCGGATTTCCGCACCTCGGGACTGGCTCAAAACACGGGCTCAAAACCATTTCGGATCAAAACACTACCCTGGACGTTTTCGAGCCTCGATGGTAGACTGGGCGGAGACGTTAGGAGTCCAGATGAGCATCGCTCTCACTCGAGTGCAGCCCGCGGTCAGCGAAGGTGAGGTGGATCGTCGGATGGCGTTTGCCGACGCAGCGCTCGGTGCCGCTGGCCATGCCGTCACGGATCCACGGATCTCCGCCGTTCGTCGGCGTGCGATCCAGGGTGAGCTCACGACCGAGCAGGCGATCGCTGAGGCGCTGTCGATCATCCGCGCCGAATAGTCGTGCCGGAGAAGTTTCGTGCCTGGGATGACTACTTCATCCCAGGCACCACTGTCTTAAAGAACAAGCTGGGCGAGACTGACCCGGTCCGGCTGAGCGCTGCCGAAGAAGCGATCGCGGCAATTCGCCTCGACGAGCTCGCCGCTCATCCGATCGACGGGGCGTTCGACTACGACCACATGAAGGCGATCCACCGGCACATCTTCCAGGATGTCTACGAGTGGGCCGGCCAGGAACGAGTGGGGCCCGACAGCTTCATGACGAAAGAAGGCCACGCCTACTATCCCGGCCCGCAGATCGCCGCCGATGCTGAGAAGCAGTACGAGAAGCTCGCCGACGCCGATCTGCTCCGCGGCCTGCTGCAGGAGAAGTTCGTGGAAGAGCTTGCAGAGTATTGGGGCGAGCTGAACGTCATCCACTCGTTCCGCGAGGGCAACACGCGCACGCAGTTCGTCTTCTTCTCCCAGCTCGCCGAGCAGGCTGGCTACGTCATCGACACGAAGCCGTTCGCCGTCGGCCAGGCGCTGCGCGACGAGTTCGTGCAGGCACGGTTCCACAGCCAAGACACCGGCAGCAATACCCGATTGCAGGACGTCCTCGGGCGGGTGATCACACCGGCAGTGCCGCAGCTCAGCGCCGAGCAGCAGGAGATCCAGAACCTGCGCGTTGCGATGTTTCCTCTGCCGGCAGCCGAAGCGGTGCGCCACCGCCCAGTCGCGCCCGAGGCGAGTCCGACCCAAGGACTATCGATCTCGGTGGAGCGCTCACCAGAAGCGGAGATGTAGGGATGGGACACATCATCGGTTATGCGCGGGTGAGTACGCGTGAGCAGAACCCTGAGCAGCAGCAGGCTGCGCTCGAGGCGGCCGGCGCTGAACGTGTGTACACCGACCATGGCGAGTCCAGCCGGAAGACGTCGCGCCCGCAGTGGGACGCATGCTGGGACCACCTCCTGCGCGGCGACACCCTCCTGGTGTATCGGCTTGATCGGTTGTCAAGCTCGGACGCTCACCTGATCACCCTCATCACGGAGCTCGGCGAGCGTGGCGTCGACCTGCGGTCACTGACCGAGCCGGCGATCGACACCACCAGCCCGATGGGGCGGGCGCTGTACGGGATCATGGCGGTGTTCGCGCAGCTGCGCGTGGACACGATCCGGCAGAACACCCTCGACGGTCTCGCGCACGCGAGAGCCCAGGGACGTGTCGGCGGGCGCCCGACGGTCATGACACCGGAACGCATCGCGATCGCAGTCCAGATGCGTGCTGAGAAAGCCACCGTCGGGCAGATCGCGTCGACGCTTCGGGTGGGCGAGGCGACCGTGAAGCGTGCACTGGCGGCCGCGCGAGCCGCCGAGGGCACACGCGTCTAGCCAGCTGAGGGACGGCGGATGGTCCAGGCGCGATATCCATGTCCTCGGCTGATGCCGAGATCGCGATCACGGTAGGTCCCGAGCCGCACGCGCTCAGCGACCGTACCGATCGACCGAGCGAACCCGTCGATCATGGCTAGTGCTGCGACGTTTTCGTTCTGGGTGGCGAGTGCGATGTCGCGCAGCGGCTCGAGGTCTGCCGCTGCGGTGAGCAACGCGAGACCGATGCCGCGGCGTTGTGCCGGCGGGGCCACCCCGACGACCTGGATGAACAACGGGTCGGAGCGACGCACCCCTCGGACCGCGACGCAGAGGCCGACGTGGACCTCATCGATCTCCGCCAGAAGGACGAACCGATCAGCGATCATCGAGACGTTTTCGCCGACGGACTTCACGGCGATGGGTTCGCAGATGAATTGCAGATCCTTCACCCGTCGGCCGTCTTGCCCGGTTGGTGTCGCCTCCCGAATCGAGACGGCCGATGGCGGCAGATGGGCTAGCTGGTTCTGCCATGCGGTGAACGCGGCGTCTCGCCCGTAGGAGAACTCTGGTTCGAACTTGTCGTAGTCGGTGTCTCTCGCGATGCTGGGCATCTGAGAAGAGTAGTGCGGGAGAATTGGCCGCATGGTCGCTCGACGGCGACACAGCACCGCTGAGGGAGGCCTGATGACTGAGTTCATTTCCGCCACTGCCGACGTCCGCGGCGAGTACCGCTACACCTTGACCCGAGTCTGGGACGCGACACTACCGACGGTCACATTCGTGCTGCTGAACCCGAGCACGGCCGACGCGACGAAACTCGACCCCACACTGAAGCAATGCGTCAAATTCGCGACGCGCGAGGGATTCGGCGGCATGTTGATCCTCAACCTGTACGCGTTCCGCACGAAGGAACCAAAGGTGATGCTGGCTGCGGCTGACCCGGTGGGGCCGGAGAACGATCGCGTCCTCGCCGGCGCCACAGGCACCGTCATCGCCGGATGGGGTGCGAAGGCCAAACCTACCCGCGTGACCCAGGTACTGGCTTTACTGCCGCCACTTCACTCGTTGGGTGTCACCAAGGACGGGCACCCCTGTCATCCGCTTTATCTCGCAGACAACACGCCTCTCTCGGCATGGACGCCTCGCTGAGCTGATCCGAATACTCAGGGGCGGCTGGGGTCGCGACCGACGAGCCGCACGATGCTCTTGAACATCCCGCCAGACTTCTTCGTCCCCGACACGATTGGCGGTTCGCGAAAGCTCTCGACGCTTTCCACGAAGCTGAACTCTGAGGATGCAGGCGAGTGCGCAAAAAAGACATCTAGACCAGGGTTTTTACTTGGTCGTGATAGACTTAGACCACGGGTTAGGGGTGTGTAATGACTATTGCAATGACGATCACTGCGGCTGAGCGAGATGCTCGGCGTCGCGATGTAGCTGCTGCTGCGCACAGCTCCGCAATGGAGGGCCTCGAGGCGACGGCGGAGTACCGCGCGGATGCGGAAGCGTACGTCGACGGCCAGTTCGACGTCGACGAGCTCGTCCGTCGCACTCGCGCCCGCTACGGTCTTGCCTGAGTTCGTCGACCCCTACCTTGACCCTGCGTCCGGGGTGCTCCGCAACCGGCTTGGCATCACGGATCGCGCCGAACTTGACCGCGCAGAAGGTGACCTTACTGAGGCGCGGCTGGCACAACTACTGCGCAACCCGACCAAGATCACCGCAGATCTGGGGCAGCTGCAACGCATCCATCACCAGTTGTTCCAAGACGTCTATGACTGGGCAGGTGAGCTGCGCACCGTTGATATCCGTAAGGGCGATTCGCCGACTGCGGAGTTCTTCATGCCGGTTGCGAGACTGCAGCAGGGCGCCGGTTTCGCATTCGCTGAACTCACCGAGGAGGGACGTCTGCGGGAACTTGATCCAGAGCGGTTCGTGGGCCGTTTGGCGTGTCACTACGACCAGGTGAACTACCTGCATCCGTTCCGTGAGGGCAATGGTCGAACGCAACGTGTCTTCTGGTCTCAGATTGCCCATGAGGCCGGTTACACGCTCGATTGGACGGCTGTTACTGGAGCAGCTAACGACCAGGCGTGCAGAATCGCTGCTGAGTCCCAAGATCTCCTACCCTTGCAGGCGATGTTCGGGCAGGTCGCGAGCAAGACGTTGCCGGTCGTCGACGTCGACCTGCAACGGCTGCTCGCGCTGCGGCGCGCATCGTTTCCGCTGCCGGCGTCCGAAGCGGTGCGCCAGCGCCCGGGCAAGGCGCCGAAGGCAAGCTCGAGCTCCGTGCAGTCCTCGCCGGAGCGCTCTGTCGAGCAGGAACGCTAACTCCCACACTCAGAGCCTGAGGCAGCCGAGCCAGCTCGCGGGCCGGGATCATCGCAAGCCGGTGGGCCCGGAGAGCTGCTCAGGCGATCGACAGATGCACTGTCTGCTGGGCGTCACCCTCGTCCCCGCCGGCCGCTTGCTCAGGGTTCACCGGGTCGTCGAACATGTACATCGGGATCAGCTCCGAGCTCGGGTAGTGGGCTCGTTTGCGATTCGGGTCCCATTCGGAGATCAGGGCGGGAACGAACCGTGGCTGCCGACCATCCGTCCATAGCGTTGCTGCGTCCTCGGGAGACAGCGACGCCGAGACTGCTTGCTTCGCCTCGTCAATGATTTTGTTCAGTTGTGTGGAGAGGTCTGTGACGAGAGCTTCCGCTCGTGCGCGTATGGCCGGGGGCATTGCGCCAGCGGCGGTGATCGTTTGGATCTGCTGCAGCGATGGAGTGCCGTCGGTGGCGTTCAGCGTGGCGAGAACGTAAGACGCTTCGAGGTCGCTTTCCGAGTGGGCGATGGTTCGATTTCGGAGCTTGTCGAGCTGGCTATGCACCCCAAGGAACTGCTCCGGGACCGACACGTACTCGAGCACTGGGGGGCGGTGATCCGACTTCTTGACGCACCGCAGATACGCGATGACTGCTTGGTTCACCAACGCCCGGTAGATCTGGTGGCCTCGCTCGTCGACCGCGTTCTCGAACTCCGCGGCGAGCTCGAAGTTCTGCCGAGCCTCGGTGAGATCCGCGTTGAAGCTCGAGAGGGTTGCGAGCGCGATGACCGGTTCGGACGCCAGGACTATTGCCTGCCGGGAGTACTCGATAGGAAGTGCTGCTACGGCGGTGTTCGGCGCTTGGTGCAGGGCGGCGAGCTGCTCGGAGAGCCGTTCCTCGTCGGACGGGTCGAAGGTGTCATCTGCGGCGAGGAGCACGAGGCAGCGGTTGTCAGCCGCGCGCACAGCCTCCCACCATCCTGGAAGGTCGCCTGGGCCGGCGTCGCTGTCGATGATGACCTCATCCGAGATCAGTACCCGGATGTGTTCCGGGGAAGCATCAACCAGCCCCTCCAGCTCCACCGTCTCACCCAGGGGAACCCAACCGAGCTCGCGGGCTCGGTCGATGAGCTTCTGTCCGACACCGAAGGTGAACACGAGGTATGGGGCCGTTGTGCCTTCTGCCGTCACCAGGATCAGGGTGTGCATGATGTCCACTCAGCTCTTCGTTCTCTCGGGGGGCTCAGGCGTTTTGTGGCGTGTTGATGCGTTCGTCGATCCGCCGCAGCATTCGCAGGAGCAGGTCTGCCAGTTGCACGACCTCCGCTGCTTCGAACGGGTCATCGAAATGCACCGTCCGGTGACTGGCCGGGTTTTTGAATGCTCCGATAGCCCCGCAAAAGAGCTGGCTCGTGGCAACTTGTTCACTGCTTTCAGCTGATGGGTCAGTGAGCGGGCCTCCAGTCTTGAATGCCTCCTGCATGAGATTCCTACCGACCAGCCCGGCAGGAAACTGCCCCAGCCGCCGGACTTCGATCTCGACAGCTTTCAGTGCCGCAAATGCGGCGGTCTCGTAGTCACCTCGAGCGAACGCAGGCTTCGCCGACCCTAAGAGTGCCGGCGAGAGCTCTGCGGAGAGCAGAGCAGATGCTTGGAGGTCGAGCACCGCAGCTGGACTCGCCGCGATCGCAGCACCTTGTTGTGTGACACGCTGCCATGCTCCGCCACCGGATTCTCCGACGCACCCGTGCGCGACCAGCCAAGCCCACGCATCGCCGACGCGTCCGACCAGCGCAAAACGGTCCGTCTCGGATCTGAACTTCTCTTCCGCGTGGACCATGGTGTTGTGACCGCTGACAGAGTCTCCCTCGCCGCCGGTGCCTTGGAGCAGCGCGACGGCGATCTCCTCGGTCGTACCGATCCGGACAAGCTCTGCGTCTGGCAATTCACTCATGGTGTGACGCTAGAGCAGATTCGCTCGAGAGCGGTATCCCCGGTCCCCTATGGCGTATCTAGCTGACGTAGGTAATGGGTGCTGTGGGGAGGTAGGCCAGGGCGCTGGTTCCGTTGGGCGAGATGTCGACCCGGTCGGGCAGTCCATCGCTTTGTGGAACGAACGCTGAAAGGAACCGTGCCCACGGCCGTGCTTGTCGGGCATCCCGTTCGATCAAGGTCGCTGGGTAGGCGTTAGCCATGTCAAGCACCTCGTAGGCCTCGTCGGGAAGGTACTGGGTGTGGTCAAGGGGTCGGTGATAGAACCCCCACAACTGCACCATGCCTTGCTCGATCACCACGCAAGGGTGCGCGGAACCGTAGCTGCCCCAGTTCGAGCGAAGAGGACGGGCCGCGAATCCATCTGAGGCGGCGGCATCATCGTTCCGGAACACCCGCGCGACCCGTGTTCCTTGAGCCCACTCGGGGAGGGCATCGGTGTCGTCGAGGAAACGCAACCAGGCTTCGAGGTTTGTCTCCTGTGTGACGGACGGGTAGAACCCTGTTTCGTCAATTTCAGGTCGGGACGGCTGGGGGTAGTCGCGGAAGGTGCGGATCGAGCGCAGGCCATCCCCGAATGGCACGATCATCCGGTCGTCCAGTGCGCGCGGGATCCCGCGGGAATGCACTGGCCAGCGGGTGCTCGTCAACCAGGTCTGGCGGTCGTCGATGTCGATTGCATCGCAGAAGCGCCAACGCACAATTTCGTCCGCAACCTGGGGCGAAACCCCTGCTCGAGTCAGGGCGTCGCGGGAAAGGTCGCACCCCGTGCCTCCGTAGCCCACAGTCGCGGTGCCGACGCCCACCCAATCGCCTGAGTCCAGTTGCCACAGCATGTATGGGACCCGAATATCTTCATCGTCGGCGAATAGCCGCGGGTCCAGACCCGACTGCACCAACACGTCACTCGATTCGAATGCTGAGATCGAGCGGACAATTCGGGATCCGAGGGAGGTGACGTAGTCACCGGCGGCCGCGTTGTCTATCACGGGCACGCGCTCCAATGGCTCCGCGACTGGCTCCGCCTCGGCAGCTTGGATCAGGTTTGCGATGTGCGTATGTGAATACCCCAACAGTCTTCCCAGCGAGGACTTCGTTGCGTACTCGTCGCTGCGCATGGTGTCTGCAGCGAGACGCCCCATCGCGAGGTCGAGGCGCCGGAGCTCCCTCACTGCGCGCTCACGCTCGGCACGGATGGTGATCAACGCCGCGGTCGAAGTTCTCATGTTGAATAGTGTTACACACATGCTGCAACAGTTGTTTCACTTTTGGGGCTTGAGGTCATTTGTGAGGCCGCGTGCCTTGGTCGATTCGATGTTGCGCCAGTCCCAAGCCGGTCTAGCCGATGAGTGAGCGCGGCGTCGCGGGTCCTGCTGGAACTAGTCGTACTCAGCTGACGAGCTTTCGCTCGAGGTGCTTGTTCATGAGGAGCCGGCGTCGCCGGCGCTGTGCTTGACACTCCCGTCCCTTCGGGACGGGAGTGTTCCCGTATCTGATGTGGTGCGCCGTTCTGGCTCTGCGATCGTAGCTGCGCTCGTCCGGTGCGCACCCATCGCTCGCTATTTGCAGACTTCGCCTCCGCAAGCTCCGGCTGCGCTTAGCAACCGCTCTCTCCCGGGCGCTTACCTCCCTCTCTTCGCTCTCTCTCTACGTGCCAGATCGGCTCCCCACCTCAGATAAGGGAAAACAACGAGGGGGTGGGGGCTCACGAAGCGGGCTGGGTCTTCGAGGCCAGCTCGCGCACACGAAATGGAGCAACACGGATGAACAGAGCACTCAGAATCAGCGCGGCAGGGGTCGTCGAGGCCGTGCACGTGGACACAAGCAAGGTCACGTTCCCGGACGAGATGAACGAGCTGTTGGGGTCGGATTGGTACGACCTCGCGAGCTCGTTCGGGTCCGGTGTCGAGCTGTACTACGACATGTACGGCGCGGACCGGGGCACACCCGTCAACGGGGTCGCATCGATGCTCCTGCACCAGGCGGGACACCCGATGATCGTGCACGGCCCGATTGTGTTCCTCGGCACCGATGAGCAGGGCAGCCCGGCCGGTCTGTCTGACGCTCAAACCGCTGCGGTCGTGTCCGCCTGGTGCGCGGCGACCGCGTATCCGCCGCTGACGAACGCCGCCGCGCTCCTCGGCTAACCCCACCCCAGGACGACCCCGCAGCAACGACAAAGGCCGGGGTCGGTGACATTTCAGCTGTCACCGTTCCCGGCCACTTGAAATTCTATCTGAAAGGCAACATCGTGACCAAGAACACCACCACCACCCAGACCGCCGCCCGGCAGACCGCACAGGCTGTTCCGGCGGGTGTGTTGGAGCACCTGGACCCGCAGACGATCATCGTTGAGACCAACGTCCGCACCGTCGCCCCGCTCACGCCCGAGTTCATCGACGGCATTCGCCGGTTCGGGGTTATGCAGCCCGTCGTCGCGCGTCGTGACGAGCACGGGAACGTCCTGGTGCGGATGGGTCAGCGCCGTACCCTCGCCGCCCGCGAGGCGCAGCGCCCCACCATCCCCGTCTACGTGGTCGAGGCGGACGAGGCGACCACGGAACGCATCGTCGCGCAGATGATCGAGAACGAGCACCGCACGGAACTCAGCGACGCTGACCGGGTCGCCGCCTGGCAGCAGCTGTCCTTCGAGGGTATGGACGTCGCGACGATCGCGAAGCAGCTCGGCACCGCCAAGGCTCGTGTGACGACTGGCCTCGCCCTCGCAGAGCACGCCGGCACGGCAGCGGCCATGTTCACCCACCAGCTGACGTTGGAGCAGGGGGCCGCGTTGCTCGACTTCGCGGACGATCCGGACGTCACCGCCGAACTGATCCAGGTTGCGACGACCGAGCCGGAGCAGTTCGAGCACGCCGCGCAGCGCGCCCGCAACGACCGCCACATCCGACAGCTCGTGGACGCTGCGACCGAACAGCTCACCGGGCAGGGGTTCGCGGTCGTGGACTACGTCGACTGGTCCACGGGCATGGTGTCGATCGCTCAGCTCGCGACCCTGGACGGGGAACCGGTGACCCCGGACGTGATCTCCGAGGTCGAGGGCCGCACAGCCACGGTGAACGCGTATGCGGGCGACGCTGAGGCGTCCGTCCGCTACTACATCCCGAAGAGCGCGAAGGGGTTCCGGGACCGCTACGCGTCCACGGCGTCCAAGCCCGCAGCGGACGAGTTGACGCCTGAGGAGCGGGAGGCGAAGAAGCAGGAGCGCCGTCAGTTGATCGCGAACAACAAGGCGTGGGATGCCGCGCAGACGGTGCGCCGCGACTGGCTCGCAGCCAAGCTGCGCGCCAAGACCCTGCCGAGGGGTGCCGCGAAGGTGATCGCGGACGGCCTCACCACCCACCGCCACGCGGTCTCCCGGGGCATGGACACCGGGAATCGGTTCGCCCACGAACTGCTCGGCGTGAAGCACGACAAGGCGGCCTACGGGTCGATCAGCGACCGACTCGCCGCAACGACCTCGAAGAACCCGACCCGCGCTCAGCACGTCGCCCTGGCAATCGTCCTCGCTGGCATCGAAGAGTCCACCGGCCGCCACACCTGGCGACAGGGCGGCGACGATATCGCCGCCTACTTCCGTCAGCTCGCCGCGTGGGGCTACCCGCTGAGTGACGTGGAGCGGATCGCCGCGAAGCTCCCCACCGACAGCTAACCGGTCCTGTCCGGGGTGAGGCCCAGCACCTCATCCCGGACAAGCGGCGCGGCATCGCACGCAGAGCGCACGATGCGAGGGGTCGGAGCCCCCTCACACTCCCCCAGCATTGACACCCGCTGCGCGGGCGCTGTGTGCACCCTGCGGGTGCGTTCTTTAGCCGTGAAGCCTTCGGCAGGATGCGGTCGGCCGGCCTGGGCGCAAGCGGCTGCACCGCCAGCTCCCCCGAGACTTCCCGGACGCGGTCGCAGGCTCCCTCACATCGCCCGGAAACTCTCTCCTCCCCTGCCCTTCGGGTTGCGCCCAGTCCGGCGCTCCCTGACGGCGGTAAACCGCCTTCACGGCAAAAGAACGAGGGGGAGACCAATGGACGACTACGGACACGAGAACACGTACGCCGGTGAGAGCTACGCCGACGGATGCGCGTGCAGCTCGTGCCGCTCTGAGGGCCGGGACACCAACCAGCCAGGTGAGCGCTGCACCGTCAGCCGCTGGCGTGACAGCGACATCTGACCCCCTCCAAGACCTGACGAAAGGACACCCCCATGAGCACGACCGACACCACCCGTGGCCACCTCGCCGAGGTCATCACCAGCGAGCACCACGGGCCGGGTGATGACGGGCTGAGCGCCCAGACTCGCCGTGTGGTCATCGTCGACGCAGGCGGCACCGACCCGGTGACCGAGCAGACACCCGCCGTCCGACTCATCACCCGCGTGCACGTCGCGGCGTGCGGTGGCGCGACGTTGCAGCACTTCGCACCCGTCGACCCGGTCCGTCCGGGCCGGACCGGGTACATGGCCTCCGGTGCCTACGTCGTCGTCCCGCTGACCGCCGCTCGCACGCTCGGCCTGGTGCCCGCCGCCTACGCGCTCCACGACCGCAGCGAGACCCGTCCCGACTACCTCGCCAACGACTGACCCACCCATCACGAACACGAAGGACCCAGCATGCTCACCATCACGCACACGCACGAAGCCGGAACCCTCATCGACGGCACCAGCCGGGGCGACGGCACCGCCGACGTCCTGAAGGCCAACCGGTGGCGTTGGGGGCGCAGCATCGCCGCCTGGTACGTCCCGCACTCCCGCGACCGCCTGCCGAACCTGCACACCATCACCCGCACCGCCGACGCACTCCGCCAGGCCGGATTCACGGTGTCCGTCGACGTCGACCGCACCCACCGGACAACGGCGGAGGTCGAGGCGGACAAGATAGCCCGGCAGGATGACCGGGTGGCCGCGCTCGACGCGAAAGCCGAGCGCAAGACCGCCGCCGCTGACGCCGCATGGGACGTCGAGCGTCGCGCCCTCGACCGGCTCCCCGAGGGTGGCGAGCCCATCAAGATCGGCCATCACTCCGAGCACCGCCACCGCAACGCGATCGCGAGAGCCCACAACGCCACCGGCCGAGCCGTCGCCGCGACCGACGACGCCGATACCGCGCGAGCCCGCGCCGCCTCAGCCGCCGCCACGAACGACGCACGATACAACCCGGTGACGGTCGCGAACCGGATCGAGAAGTACGCCGCCGACATCCGCCGCCTCGACCGCGAACGCGTCGCCCCCGTCTACGACGACACCGCCGGATACGTCCCGGCGACGTCGGAGCAGATCAGCCGCCGCACCGCCCGCACGGAACCGCGCCGCGCGGAGCTCGTCGACCAGCTCGCGTACTGGGAGCAGGTGCGCGCCGAACAGATCCGCACCGGCACGGCCACCGGCTACGACCGCTCCACCGTTCAGAAGGGTGACCGGGTGAAGGTGCGCGGGTCGTGGCGCGAAGTCGTCCGGGTGAACCAGAAGACCGTCAGTCTCACCACCGGTTACTCGTGGACCGACACGACCCCGTATGCGGAGATTCAGCAGCTCACCACGGCTGCCGATTGGGAAGCCGCCGCAGCAGCCCGCGCCAGCTAGCACCCACCGGCCGGGGCGACGCTCCGTCGCTCCGGCCCTCACCTGAAAGCAGCCCACCATGACCACCATCACCGCCGTTCCCGCAGCCGTCGCAGCCGCGCGGATGATTCGTGACTGGCACCACGGGAACATTCTCGGTTCCCTGTCGATGGGCGAGGGCTACACCCTCGCCACCCTGTTCGCGCAGCTCGACCAAGGAGACGTCGCCCAGCACATCATCCGCGAGGTGTGGGAGGGCGAGGCCGCCGATTCGCGCGACCCGCTGCCCTGGGCTAACGCGCACGGATCACGCCTCAGCGACGAGGACCACACCGCAGCGATACCCGGTGAGGGCGACGAACGCTTCCACTTCGTCCCGCGCGTGGCGTTCGAGGACCAGCCCGATGTGGTCGCGTACTGGGCCGCCCGAGAGTGCGCCGATTGCGGAGCCTACGACGGCCCGCTCCACATGGTCGACGGCGTCACCCGTTGCGCCGTCTGCACCACTGACAACTGAACCACTCCCCGACTCACGAAGGACCACGCCATGCTCATGCTCACCCTCCCGGACGGTCACACCATCGCCGCTGAAACCGATGTGCTGCTCGCCGGACAGCTCGCCACCCACCGCTACGGCACCGGCTGGGACGCCGACCTTGACCCGTTCGATGAGCACACCGTCATGGGCGAGCTGTTCGAAGAGATCGCCCTGATCGCAGACGGCGTCCTCGACGGCTACACCCTCACCGAGCGACCCGACTGAGCGGGGCGGGGCATGGCACGCTGCGCGCACCATGCGAGGGGGACGGAGCCCCCTCACACTCCCCCAGCCACCAACCGGACGAACAGCAGAGGGTGCAACCGCAACGCGGGTGCACCCTCTGCTGTTTCGCTGTCGTCGTTAGGGAAGCGGTTTCGGGATTGGCGGTGTCCGTGCTGCGCGCACGCGGCCCATGATGAGCGGCATGAGGCTCAGGGTGACGATCGCGATCGCGATGGCACCGAACAAGATCCCTGACTCTCGGTACACCTGCTCGAGGTAGCTGCCGGACTGCGTGGCGAGCGCGTAGGCAAGCTTCGGGAGTTGCACGAGCAACAGCCCGTACGCGGCTGCAACGAGCATCGACTGCAGTGACCCGACCACCCAACGGGTGATCGGTCGCCGGTAGCGCCCACGCGCAAGTTTGACGAGGCTCGCCACAGCTGCCGCGATGACGAAGAGCACCAGGAGACCTTGTGCCAAGTAGAGCTGGTAGGACGCGGCCAGCGCCGCGGTGTCGTTCACTGCTCACTCCCCTGCGATGCGGCGCCGCGCGCGGGCCGGCGGCGCGTTGCGCCTGTTCCCGGTGGTCGGATGCCGGCCTTGCGTAGCCCGGTCTCTGTCCAGCCGGCGTCGATCGCTGCGCGATACGCGGCCTGGTGCTGAGTTGCTGCGTCTCGTGCCTGAGCCTCGATGTTGGTTGCGTGCTGTCCGGCGTTGACGAGGGTGCGCACGGTGTTCACTCGTGCGTCCATCTCCTCTTGCAGTAGCTCGCGGGCGCGTGCTGCTGCCGCGTCCGCGGTGTCGTGTTCATCCATGCGTGATCCTTCCAATTGAGGGAGACTCCCCACCTATAGACGGGGGGTAGGTGTGCAAGCGGAACTTGCACACCCACCTACAGATGTGGTTTGCCCGCGCAGCCGCGTTGCGCGGGGTCAAGACGTCCGGCGCGTGCAGCGTTCGTGGCTGCACCATGCCCGGACGGTGGCCGCCCGTTCACACGGAACGCTCTCTGCCGATGCGGGCTCGGAGAGACCGCGAACGAAAGAGCGCAGATCGCACGAACCGAGAGGTTCATGCACAGCCCGGGTGGCATGCTCCACTCCCCGGCTCTGCCGACCATGCAGGGCACCACAGGCACCGGTTCCACTGGTCCTGCGGAGCAAGCTATACATTTAGGTTCCCTAAATGGCTTGATCCTCTGGCGGCGTGGCGCTTCGGATGGCACACTGGTCGTGTGGTCCCCGAGGTTTCGGGGTCGCTGCGCTGGGCTGAGGAGTGGTGATGACGGACGAGACGGAGCCGCGGAAGCGAGCGTTGGTTCGTCGTCGTCGGGCGAATGCGCCGGTTGCTCGGCAGCACTCTCACCGGGTGAAGGTCACTCCGGAGGAGGAGGCCCGGTTGGTGGTTCTCGCTGAGGAGCAGCGGGTGACGGTGGCACGGTTGTTGGTTGAGTCGACGTTGCAGCGTGGTGGTGAGACGTCGACGCAGCGGCGTGATCTGTTGACGCAGTTCTTCCAGACGCAGCGGATGCTTGGTGCGCTGTCGAACAACGTCAACCAGTTGGCTCGTGCGTCGAACGCGACGGGCGTTGTGTCGGCGGAGTTGGCGGCGACGTTGCGTGCGACGCAGAAGACGTTGACGAGGATGGACGATCTCGTTGAGAGCCTGATTCACGCATGATGCCGAACGTCGTCAAGGGCGACCGGATGAGCGGCCTCATGTCCTATCTGGTGGGTGAGGGGCGGGCGAACGAGCACCGTGATGCGCACCTGGTGGCGGGCGACCCGGTCGCTATGGCGATGCACGGTACTGCGCAGCTGGCGCATGACGACGCGTTGCAGATCGCGCGGATCCTTGACCAGCCTCGACGCTCGTCTGGTGTCGAGGTGTCGGGTGGTTCTGTGTGGCACTGCTCGCTGTCGTTGCGTGCCGAGGAGGGTGCGCTGTCGGATGAGAAGTGGGCGGAGATCACGCAGGACTTCATGGACGAGATGGGCTTCACCGACGCGTCCGGGAAGTCACCGGCCCGGTGGGTTGCGGTGCGTCACGGGGTGTCGAAGAACGGCAACGACCACGTCCACATCGCCGCATCCCGGGTGCGGGAGGATGGCACGAAGGTGAGCATCCACCTCGACCAGGTGCGCGCCCAGCGCACCTCCCGGATGTTGGAAGCGAAGCACGGGCTGCAGCTGCTCGAGTCCGAGATGCCCGAACGCGCAACCCGTGGCGTGAAGGCCGGTGAGCGCGAGGCGTCGGAGCGTCGCGGCGCCGCGGAACCTGCCCGGGTGAGCCTGGCCAGGACGGTCCGGGGGTGCGCCACCGCGTCGACGGATGAGGCAGAGTTCGTGCGCCGGCTGCGGCAAGCTGGGCTGCTCGTGCGTCCCAGGTTTGAGCGTGGCAGTAGCACCGACGTCGTCGGATACTCCGTCGCACACACCCCGACCCGGAAGAGTTCCGACACCACCCCGATCTGGTTCGGTGGCCGCAGCCTCGGACGTGACCTCTCGCTGGTGGCCCTGCGCGCGGAGTGGTCGGAAACGGCCACCGCAGCACCGGAGTGGACGGCTGCGAAGCAGCGCCAACCCGCGGTCGGCCGTGGCCGGGATGTTGGTGTTCCGGATGCGACGCTGTGGCCGAAGTACACGATCGAGATGCATGATCTGCAAGCGAAGCTCGCTGCTGTGCCGCCGACGGATCGGGTGACGTGGGCGCGGGTGGCGCGGGAGACGTCCGGGACGTTGGCCGCATGGTCGAAGCGGGTCGAACAGACGCCCGGACCGTTGGCTGCTGCCGCTGACTCGGTCGCGAAGTCGGCGCAGTTGCGCACCCGTCAGGCGACCGTTTCGAAGCCGTCCGTCCCGCGAGTGTCCGGGGCTGCGATGTTGCTCCTGCAGGCTGGCGCTCCAGCCAACGGGGCGATCGCGTACACCGTGATGATGAAGCAGATGCTCGCGCTCACCGATGCGCTGATCGGCATGCACCGTGCTGCCGGCGAAGCTCGCCGCGCGGCCGAGCTCGAGCGAGGTGCGCGCGCACAACTCGCCGCAGTCGCCGCGAAGCTCCCGCCGGTACCGACCCGTGCGGCATCCCAACAACCACAGACCGAACGCGCGGCCGAGATCCCGGTCGAGCACCGGGCCGCGTCAGAAGCGCTCCGGATCGCGCAGCGCGGCATGCCCGCCAGCACCGGCACGGTCACCCCACCGTCCGCCTCACCTGAGGCGGCACCACAACAGCCCGGCCGGTCGTATGAGGGCGACCGTGGGCGTGAACGATAGGAACACATGATGACTGACTCCGACGGCATGGACGATGCATTCCACGGGTCACTTCGCACCTCACTGATGATCGCGACCCGCATCGCGGAACAACTCGCCCGCCTGCGGCAGACGCAGCTGCAGCGCGCGCGTGAGCGCAGCGAACACGAGGGCCGCGCCGCGGAGCG
>NZ_JACYTW010000030.1:0-46975 GCF_014841395.1 Plantibacter sp. CFBP 13570
CCGCCGCCCATCGGCGAAGGTCGGGCGACGCTGGCGCACCGGCTTCGGCGTGGCAGCGCTCGGCCTCGGCGCCCTGCTCGTCATCGGCCCGCTCCGCGACACCCCCGTGGGCTTCCTCGGGGTGGTCAGCGCGTTCGCCGGGCTCACAACCCTCGCGGGCCTGGTCCCCCGCGCCAAGCGCTGGTGGTGACGGTGCGCTACGTGGACCATGAACCAGGAATGTGGTTCCTCGTCGAGCAGGAGGGTTCGCTCTACCTCGACGCGAGGTACACCTACAGCGCCCTCATCGACGATTCCGCGCTCATCCGGCTGAACGACACCGAGCTCGCCGCCTACCTCGCGGGCGACCACGATGTCCTGTCCGACCTCGCCGGACGCATCCACAACAGTGCGCCCTACCGGAGTGAGTCGCCGTTCTTCAGCAGGGATCTGTACCGCAGTGCAGACGGCGCGCAGTATCGCGAAGCCGTCTCAGCCGCGATCGCCGATCACACGTGGATCGCGGAACAGCGGCGGAAGCGGTAGCCACGACCGAGAGCGCTCATTCCGTCGACGTTGGGGCTGGTCGACGACGCGACGTGCGCTTTCGACGGGCTAGACGTTGAAGCGGAACTCCACCGAGTTCCGATGCTTTCGGAACCTTTGGCGCTAAGGCTGTTCCCTGGCCAACAAATGCAGTCTGACCTGGGTCTTTAGTGCGAGGAGTAACTACGCAGAGGGAGACCTGCGCCAGTTGGAGCACCAGAGACCAGATTAACATCCGGGGCTCGTTGAGGTCATCCCGAGGACTGATGGACGCTGGATCGGACGGGCCGGGGAGCTCGCGCCGCTCCCCTGGGTCCTTTGGCCAAGTACGCGCGTCAGGCGTCTCGCTGACACAGCGCCAAGAGCAGCCAGAGTCGCATAACGCTCGGGACTGCTCGGCAATCCTCCATGACCGACGAATAACTTATGGGTCTCGACTCGCGCGGCCAGCACCTACGGCAACACAACCCGTGCTACCAAGAGCTATGGTGCAGATTGTTGCGACGAAGCGGACAACGCTCTACAGGATGCTTGACGGAAGCACGTTTGAGACAGCACTGACCGAGTCTCGGCGAGAGACAGATGACAACTTCAACGTCACCGACCTCCAGGTAGAAGATCGACCCGCGCGCCTTGTTTCCGGCTCCATCACGACCAAGGCCAAGTGGTCGGCGGATCTGAAGCTCCTCACCGGCCAAACCGTTGACCTCAAGAACCGCTCCCCCGGCGCTGCCCTATTGCTCCAGGACACTGGAGACGTAATCTGGGCCATTACCTGGGGCACCGGGTTCCACTTCTTGGATTCGGAGCAGATTGACTTCGGCTTCGGCTCGCGCATCGTAGCGCGGTCTGCGCTTCCCTCGGAAATCAAGTCGCTGACGAAGACCATCTTGGACCACAGAGCTCGTGTGGATCGGAGTTCGATGCCGAACGGAAGCACGATTCGTGATCTCGGAGTAGACGGCTACGGCGAGGTCGTCAGCAGGATTGAGGCAAAGGCGCGGATCAGTGACCTCAGTGTTGGAGACAAGGTCGTGCAGCTGAGCGCGGCGGACTCTCTGAAAGCACCACTCGCAAAGTCAGCAGGACCTTTGCTCGCAGACCTCAAGGTTCTCGATGATCTGTTGCGTCAGCCCGTCCGAACAGGCTTGGAGAGCCTTGAGCAACTCGTCGCGCTCAAGGCCAAGGACAGCCTAGTACCTGCGCTCGACGAGAAGCTCGTTGACGCCTTGAAGTCAGATGCGGGCAAGCGCCTCGGGGTGTCCTGGCCGCACGAGCGTCTTGATGCCTACGGCCCGATGATGAGCGTAAAAGTCACCGGCTTGGGGGATCGCAAACGGCGGGTCTTTGACCAAGCGCCCGACACGAGCGACGTGATCGAGTGGCTCGCTGATACACCAAGAGAGGCGATCCTCGACCGTCTGAAATCCGTGAAGATCGAGCTGCATAGCGAGGCAGATCCCCAGGTCCATACGCTTGTTTCCACGCCTGTGCCACTGCGGCGGTGGCTCGCATTCGAGGTCGAGGAAGACGGCCAACGATTCTGTCTGCACGATGGAAACTGGTACCGGATGGATGACCAGTACCTTGCCCGAATCGACGACCGCGTTCGTGAGATTCTGTCTGAGCCTGCCTCAGTAACCATGCCTCCGTGGGGTGAGGAGTACGAGGATGCCTACAACAAGCACGCCGCCGAGGCCCTGTCGGGGTACTGCTTGGACAGGAAGCTGATCACAACTCCGCTTCATTCGCGTGGCGGGATCGAACCCTGCGACGTGTTCGTCGCTCCGGGCACCCTGATCCATGTGAAGCGCGGGCGGCAGTCGGCTGACCTCAGCCACCTTCTCGCGCAAGGACTTGTGTCTACTGACGCCCTCGCACGAGATGAGAGTGCACGCAATGCATGGACGAAACGCATTGCTGAGGAGAGCAAGGGAGTGGTCGACAAGGCCGAGCTCAAAGAAGTGATCCTCGCGATCGGCAAGGAAGATCCGATCACGGTCGACACCCTGTTCACCTTCACGAAGGTGAACCTGGTCAAACAGTACGACGCGCTCCGCTACCTTGATGTGAGGGTTCGCGTGGCGACTATCGGCCCGCCGCCAGCTTTGGATCAATAACGGCGGATGCCTGCCCAGAAGTTGGACGGTCGGACAAGCTAACGAATCAACGGCAAGCCAGGCCGATTCAAGGTCTCAGACAAGGCTCGCGGCTACGACATGGCTAATGGGAGTCTCGAGGAGAGCCAGCAGACGACACTGAACCGCTTGCCATGGCCACACGACTCCCTCTACTGAGATTCAAGGTTCGGCCTACCGCCAACGCTGAACCAGTACGGACACTCGCCATCGTGGTTCCGCCAGTCGCACGCGTGAGGCCCCTCGTGGTGGTGCCAGCCGCCGAAGCGACCAAGCTCCTCAGACCAGTGCTCACAGCGGATGACCTTCGGGGCACTCTCGGTGTCATCAGTAGCCATGAGTCCATGATCCCACTCATGCGCCGCCGGGGCCGTCGGCACCAACGCGCCCGCACCACGCTCCGCTGCTACACCTTCATCTGCGAAGAGCCCTTTCGACGCGGTAGCGCTCAAGCACTCTTCCGGTAGGTCGCGTTGAATACTGCGTTGGCAAGCCACTGCTTGAAGCTGCTGTTGTCCTGGAACTCCTTGAAGAGCTGAGTGTCATCTGAGATGAGACGTAGCATGACCTGGCTGAGTGCACGGTCGCTCTCGACGCGGGCGTTTACCGGATCGTCGTTGGCCTGCGCGTTCTTGTAGGCCTCGTCCTCCGACACGAGCCTCGGAATCTCCTCGGTGATGAACCGCTCGACACGATCGGCATCATTCCACTCGATGTTGCCGAAATGATCGTTGAAGCTTCTTACGATCGCCGAGAGCCTCTCGAGCTCCGGATCCGAGAGGTGTCCTCCGCCGGCGCCCGGGATCGGTGCAAGAGTCCCGTCTTCGTCATCGAGCACGATCTTCATCGCACTGAGCTTCTCAGCGCGATACGACTCCAGGTCGATGTTCTCGAGGATTCCGGCGGAGAGATCCTCTTCCTTGGGAGCCGGCAGCTTGGGCACGAGGTGGTCAAGGAAGATCGATCGCTTCTCCCACTCAGTGCTGCCGTAGGGCAGGACGGTGGAGAGGAAGTTGTACGTGCGAAGGAAAGCTTTGGCATCGCCCTTGAACTTCACCTGGTCATCTTCGTCGGGGAGTTCGATGTACTCAGCGACGCTGGTGTCCAGCAGCGGGTCAAGCTGGTCGCGCCTCTCCCCCGCCAGGTACCGGCTGACAAACTCTTCGACTTGCTCGGGTGTGTAGATCCCGAATGCGTCGAGGTCGTTGACCAGGTCATGCAGCTTGTTGGCGTCCGTCTCTTCAGCTAGCACGGTCGTGCGGTAGTACGGTTCAAACGCGCGTTGGATCTCCGCAGCATCGTTGGCGAAGTCGAGGACGAAGGTGTCATGCTTCGCCGGATGTGCCCGGTTGAGCCGTGACAACGTCTGCACCGCCAGTACACCCGACAACGCCTTGTCCACGTACATCGTGTGCAGCAGTGGCTCGTCGTAACCGGTCTGGAACTTGTTCGCGACGACGAGAATTCGATTAGGGTCGGTTTTTACCTGTTCGGCGATCGCGTTGGAGGGGAAGCCATTCAAGCTCGCCTCGGTGACTTTCAGCCCTTTGTACTCGTGCTCACCAGAGAAGGCGACGACCGCCTTGTACGGGCTCTTGCGTGCAGCTAGCGCGTCACGAATCGCATGGAAGTACTCGATGCACCGTGCGATCGACGAAGTTACGACCATTGCCCGCGCTTGGCCGTCGATCTTCCGCTTCGCGACCACCTGAGCAAGAAAGTGCTCGATCATGATGTCGGTCTTCTGAGCAATGGCGTGCTCGTTGCCCTCGACATATGCGCGCAGCTTCTTCGAGGCGCGCTTCGCATCGAACTCGGGATCGTCCTCCACAGTCTTCATCAGCTTGTAGTAGCTGCCGACCGGTGTGTAGTTGGAGAGAACATCGACGATGAAGCCCTCCTGGATCGCCTGCTTCATCGTGTATGAGTGGAATGGTCGGAAGCTCGTGCCTCCTTCGCCGTTGGGCACCGGTTCGCCGAACATCTCGAGCGTCTTGTTCTTCGGCGTCGCGGTGAAGGCGAAGTAGCTCGCGTTCGTCAACAGCTTCTTGCCCTCGATGATCCGGTTGATCCGGTCCTCGACGGTGTCTTCCTCATCGGCTTCGACACCTGCAAGCGCACGAGAGACGGCCGCGGAAGTCTTCGACCCCTGGGACGAGTGCGCCTCGTCGATAACGATGGCAAATGTGCGGTCACGGTGGTCCGCACCGATGTCATCCAGGATGTACGGGAACTTCTGCACCGTAGTGACGATGATCTTCTTGCCTGCGGTGATCGCGCGGCGTAGATCTCCGGATCGGTCGGCATGGACCACAGTCGAACCCACCTGCAGGAACGACTTGATGGTCTGTGTGAGCTGGCTGTCGAGGATGATGCGGTCGGTGACGACGATGATCGAGTCGAAGGCGATCTTGCCGTCGTGTGTGGCCTCGGTGAGCTGGTGAGTCAGCCAGGCAATCGAGTTTGACTTGCCGCTGCCAGCCGAATGTTGAATGAGATAGCGGCGACCAGCACCGTTCGCCTCGACATCGGACAGGAGTTGGCGCACGACATCGAGCTGGTGATACCGAGGGAAGATCGCCTTGGAGACCTTCTTGCCAGTTTTCTGGCTCTTTTCAACCACGATCTGCGCATAGTTCTCGATGATCCCGGCGAGGCTCTGCGGTGCGAGCACTCGCCGCCACAGGTAGTCCGTCATAACTCCATCGGGATTCGGCGGGTTACCCGCACCATCGTTGAATCCTTGATCGAACGGCAGGAACCACGATGAAACACCCTTGAGATCGGTGCAAAATCGTGCGCGCTGATCATCCAGGGCGAAGTGCGCGATCGTCCGGCCGAACGCGAACAGCGGCTCACGAGGGTCGCGGTCTCGCTGGTACTGCTGAACGGCGTCTTCGACCGTTTGGTTCGTGATGTTGTTCTTCAATTCGAACGTAAAGATGGGCAGACCGTTGACGAACGCCACAAGGTCGACGGCATCCCCCGGGTTACTGACGCTGTGATGCACCTGCCGCGTGACGACGAACCGGTTCGCGGCGAAATGCTCAGCAGCCTTCGGGTTCCCAGCTGCAGGCGTCGGGTAGTACAGGTCGACGTGCAGACCGAGATGGTCGATGCCGTTTCGCAAGACGTGGACGACACCCCGCCGCGTGATCTCACCCTGGAGCCGAGCGAGGAACTTGTGACGCGTGGGAGTCTCCGATGCGAGCCTGAGCGAGTCGACGAGATCGGGCTGGGTTGACTCGATGAACGCAGCGAAGTGCTCCAGATCGATCGCGTAGGAAGCGACGTAGTCTCCGGGGGCCCCCGCGGTCCAGCCGCCCTCGCTCATCTGAGTGACGATGAGCGATTCCAAGCTCTCCTCGTTGAGTCGCTGCATGCTCACTCCTCGCCTTCGCTCAGTGCTTCCTCAAGATCATCATCGGTTGCTGAGACCGTGTTGTCGAACGACTCGGGTGCGTCCGGCAGCGTCGCTGCGATGGCACGGACGTCGACCTGGCCCGTCACCACGTCCGCGACGAGCCTGGTGCGGAACTCCTGGAGGAGCTCGATTTCTGCACTTAGCCGCTCACGCGCGGTATCAATTTCGGCGAATTCTGTCGAGAGTTGCTCCATGATCGATCTCTGTTCATCCAATGGTGGCATCGAGATCGGGATCGACATCAACCGATCTCCGGTGAGCTTCGGCTGAGCGGCACCAGTGATCCACGGCCGATAATCCAACAGCTCGAGCCGCTGAACGAGGTAATCCACATCTGCACTCACTACTCGGAGTACGTGTGCATGGTTGTTCACCCAGAATTTGCCGTCTACTCGTAACACTAATGGCAAATTTCGAAGCACGAGATTCGCCCCGTCTTCTGCCAGGAGAACCAGAGTCTCATCGAAGATGTAGTCCTCGACTTTGTCGATAACGCCCGAAGCGCCGTAGTAGTCGTAAATACGAGACGACATTTTTCCTCTTTCGACTGTGTCGAGAGGAATCCGACGAGAGTCGAGATTCTGAGTCAACTGTTTTACGCGAACGATCTTCCAGTGTTCCGGGAAATCACCAATCCATTTGATCCCCGACTCCCGAAACCGCACCGATGGCTCCAAGCCCTTCAGTATGAGCTCGTGTCGACGTTGCACCCGCTGTTCCCGCAGTAGGGCAATGAGGCGGCGTTTGGCGGCGATGGCCTTGTCGATTCGGGCGTTCGCGTGGGTGAGGTACTTTACGATCGCTGCCTGCTCCTCCACTGGCGGCACGGGAAGCAGATCGACAGCCAGCATCGAGTAGTCAATGTTCTGGCCCTCCCTTATGCCAGTCACCGCGAGTGTGAGTGAGCTAATGAAAGGCTTCGATTTGAAAAGGAAGGTCAGATAGTCGCGATATACAGCGGATCTGGCCGTCAGCACGGTATACGCGGGAGAAATGATTCCTCGGTGATAGCAGCGCTCAATTCCTCCCTGAAACGAGCGCAGACTGATCACAAAGTCGCCGATATCGACCAGCTTCAGCAGATGAAGGTCTTTCGACGCAGTGACGGTCCTAGTGCCATAGTCGGACTTTCTGATGACTCCGTGACTCTGTGTTGCTGCAAGTAGTGCCTCGTCGGGATACCCCTTTTCGACTCGTTCAATCAAGAGCGACTTGGTGCGCTCGGTCGTCCAATGCGCAGGCAGCTCACCTAGCCACGGACTGTTGTTCGCCGCGTACCCGTCATGCCGGGGGAGACCACGAAACATCAGTCCTCACCCGCGATCTCGGCGATAAGATCGTCGGTTTCGGCTTCGAGTGCACGGATGTCTGCCTGAATCTCGGCCAGCGTGCGCGACGGGGCGGGCTTGTAGAAGTGGCGCGTGAAGGAAATCTCGTAGCCGATCTTCGTTTTCGACCCATCGATCCAGGCATCCGGAGCAAAGGGCGTCACCTCACGTCGGAAGAACGCTTCGATCCCATCTGCGTGGTCACCAGCTGGCTCGGTCAACGGCACCTGCTCGGTGTCGCGGAGCTCGGTGTCAGGCTCGTACTCGACAACGCGGGTGCGACCACCGATGACCGCCTCATATCGTCCGTACAGTGGGTCAGGCTTCGCCGCATACGGGAGCGCTCTTTTGATGACCGGTGGCCCGCTCTCGTCGCGCATCCCGTCTTCCTTGAGCTGCTTGATCTCTTTCGTGGTGTACACGCGGTTCGGGTCCGCGCCGACGATGCGCAGCGGTCGCTCGACGGTGATCTTCTTGTAGCCGAAGTCGACCCCGTCGAACACCTTGGAGCGATCGGTGTCGTCGTACTGGTCGAATGCGGTGAAGGCCTCGAGCACCTTGTCGGCGTCGGACGCACTGACTTCCACGCCTTTCTCACCGAGGTTCTTGCGCAGTGGTGTCGACCAGCCTGTGGCATCGATGAGCTGAACCTTGCCTTTGCGGCGCTCTTCCTTGCGGTTGGAGAGCACCCAAACATAGGTGGCGATGCCGGTGTTGTAGAACATCTTGAGCGGCAATGCGACGATTGCCTCGAGCCAGTCGTTCTCGATGATCCACCGACGGATGTTGCTCTCGCCCTGGCCGGCGTCGCCCGTGAAGAGCGACGACCCGTTGTGCACCGACGCGATCCGGGAGCCGCGATCGGTTTCCTGCTTCATCTTCGAGATCAGGTTTGCGAGGAACATCAGCTGCCCGTCGCTGCTGCGCGTGACAAGCGAGTACTCGCTGTCGCCATCGTGAGTCACGATGAATCGAGGGTCGATGATCTTCTTCGCGCCTCCGAGGCGATCCTGGTCGGTCTTCCAGCTCTTGCCGTACGGCGGGTTCGAGAGCATGAAGTCGAACTCTTGGCCCGCGAACGCATCGTTGGAGAGGGTCGAGTACTCCGGGCCACCGACGATGTTGTCTGCAGCCTTGCCATCGCCTTTGAGGATCAGGTCGGCCTTCGCGATCGCATACGTCTCGGCGTTGATCTCCTGCCCGTACAAGTGGGTCGAAACCTTCTTGCCAGACGATTCCGTGAGGTGATGCAGCGTCTCCTCAGCGACGGTCAGCATGCCGCCGGTGCCCATAGCGCCGTCGTAGAGGCGGTACGTGCCCGACGGGATCGCGTCAGCGATCGGTTCAAACATCAGTCGGGTCATGAGTCGGACAGCATCGCGCGGCGTCCAGTGCTCGCCGGCCTCTTCGTTGTTCTCCTCGTTGAAGCGGCGCACAAGCTCTTCGAATACCGTGCCCATCCCATGGTTGTCCATCCCGGCCGGGGAGAGATCGAGATCCGGCGCGAGGAACTTCTCGATCAATGCACCGAGCGCGTCAGCCTTCGTCAACCGGGGTAGCTGGTTGCGGAACTCGAAATTGTCGATGATCTCCTGCACGTTGGGCGAGAACCCGTCCAAGTACGCCTCGAAGTTCTGCCGCAGGCGCGTCGAGTTCGACACGTGGCGCAAGTCCTGCAGCGAGAAACCAGACGTGTTGTAGAAGTCCTGCTTGGCCGCATCCCGCAGCGGTGCATCCTGGTCGGCGACGCCAGCCTCGTCCAGCATCTTCTTCATCGCCATCACGGCTTCCTGCGTCGGGCCAAGGACGCTGTCCAGGCGACGCAGGACCGTGAAGGGAAGGATCACGTCACGGTACTTGCCTCGGACATAGAGGTCGCGGAGCACATCGTCAGCGATGTTCCAGATGAGCGCCACGATTCGAGAGTGGTTGATGGAGCTGTGTGGCACGGGGATCCTTCACTTGTGACTAGGCATCCTGCCGAGCGGCGGGGCGATGAGACTGGTACAGGCGATGCCGCCCAACCAACACTGAAGGTAGACGGCACCACTGACATTCTCTCAGCTCGTGCAAAGTCTTGTCTGCTCGGCCAGGCTCCGAGCGACGCCCACCTCGTCCGCTGTGCCAGAGCAACTCATGTACCGGCCGTCATCGACGGACGACCAGTGACTGCGCCTCGACGCCGAGCTGTTCAGCGAGGGCATCCACCGAATCCAGGGTGAGGTTGCGCTCTCCACGCTCGATACCGGCAAGATACCGAGTCGACACACCGAGCTCCTCAGCGAGGCCCTCCTGCGACAGATGGCGCGCAAGGCGCAGATCGCGCACCTGCGCTCCGAGCACCTTCTTCAGCGGTTCTGTCACACAACCAGCCTCAGGTCTGGTAGTCATGACTTCCAGGAAGTTATCGCTTCCGGTAGCGGTCGAGGCAGGGCCGCGCGCGACTCGCACTGAGCCGCATCTGACCTCGAAGGAGAGCGTGACGATGTTCGAATCGCAGCAGATCCCCGACGGGAGCTCGACAGCTCTCCCCCGCGTCCTGCACACACCACGGAGTAGGGCGCTGCTCTCGGAATCGTGGGCCCAAGCAGACGAGGCGAAGCGGAGGGAGCGGGCAGGCGACGACCTCCAGCTTCCGTATGAAGCCTATGCAGCCGGCAAACCCTGCCGCGCATGTGGGCGCGCCCTTCTCGGTGAGCCAGCCCTGGGTACTGATGAAGAGGGCCTTGCACTGATCGACGCCGACAATGCCCAGTTCCGCGCCGAGCACGCGGCATGCAGCATGGGTGTCTGGCGTCTCGAGAACAACAGGGTGGAGCACTGCCACCTGTGCTGCCCATTCCCGCCACTTTCACCGGCTCAACGCGATGAGCTCCGACAGCTCCTACACCCACCCTCATTGCACATCGACCGCAGCGCCACCTGGCGAGTGGAACTGACCTGCCAGCACGTCGAGACCTTGGCCGCGCACTCCCCCCGCTACGTTGAACCGACCGTCCAATGCACCGAATGCGCCGTCATCCGCGGCGTGGTCAAAGCCGTGCGAATCGATGACCAGGCAAAGGATGGTGACGACGGCAGAGACATCGAGAGCCTCCAGCCCGGCTATCAACGACTCACAGATGAGCAATGGAGCTGGATCAAGCACATCGTTCACACAGAAGAAGGCCCTCGCCGCGGGCGGCCACGTACTGACATACGCACGATCGTCGACGCGGCGCTTTTCAAGACACGCACCGGCATCACGTGGCGCGAGCTCCCAGCAGAGTTCGGGTCATGGCAGACCGCCTTGCGCCGGCACCGCCAATTGGTCGCGAGCTCCCAGTGGGACGAGATCACTCGCACTCTGGCGAAACGAGACCTGCCCCGGTGAACCGCGGCACTGTTGGGACATCCGACTTTTGAGTCAGACTGATTTTTGAGTCAGCACACCGCCCGAGAGATCGCGCGTCGAACGACTCGAACTCACCCCGGAACCGGCCAGCCGAGACTGCCTATCAGGGACGCTACCGCACTGCGGAAACGAGAATCGGCCCCGGCGGAAGCTCCGCAGGGGCCGATCAAAGTCCCAGGTCAGCGGGGAAAACGCTTAGCACCTGAAGGTAGATCGGAACTCGTCCGCCGAGCCCAATCAGAGGGCGAGAGGGTAAAATCCCTGGTCAGACGCCCTTTTTTAGACATTGAACCTGAATTCAACGACGTCGCCGTCCTGCATGACGTAGTCCTTGCCCTCCATGCGGGCCTTGCCCTTGGAGCGGGCCTCGGCGACGGAGCCGGTCTCGACGAGGTCGTCGAACGAGATGACCTCGGCCTTGATGAAGCCCTTCTCGAAGTCCGTGTGGATGACGCCGGCCGCCTGGGGCGCCTTGGCACCCTGCGGGATCGTCCACGCACGCGACTCCTTCGGCCCCGCCGTGAGGTAGGTCTGGAGACCGAGCGTCGCGAAGCCGATGCGTGCGAGCTGGTCGAGGCCGGACTCGGTCTGGCCGGTCGACTCAAGCATCTCGCGGGCGTCGTCCTCGTCGAGGTCGACGAGCTCCGACTCGAGCTTGGCGTCGAGGAAGACGGCCTTCGCCGGCGCCACGAGGGCTGCCAGCTCGTCGAGCTTCGCCTGGTCCTGGAGGACGTCCTCGTCGACGTTGAACACGTAGATGAACGGCTTGGCCGTGAGGAGACCGAGCTCCTTGATGGGCGCGAGGTCGATCTTCGTCGCCGAGAGCGGGGTGCCGTCGTTCAGCGCGTCCTGCGCCTCCTTCGCCGCCGTGAGGACGGAGGGGTCGAGCTTCTTGCCCTTGACCTCCTTCTCGAACCGGGTGATCGCCTTCTCGAGCGTCTCGAGGTCGGCGAGGATGAGCTCGGTGTTGATGGTCTCCATGTCGGACGCCGGGTTCACGTCGCCGTCGACGTGCACGACGTCGGGGTCTGCGAAGCCGCGGACGACCTGCGCGATGGCGTCGGCCTCGCGGATGTTCGCGAGGAACTTGTTGCCGAGCCCCTCCCCCTCGCTCGCGCCCTTGACGATGCCGGCGATGTCGACGAAGGACACCGCGGCGGGCAGGATGCGCTCGCTGCCGAAGATCTCCGCGAGCTTGCTGAGCCGGGCATCGGGCAGTTCGACCACGCCGACGTTCGGCTCGATCGTCGCGAACGGATAGTTCGCTGCGAGCACGTTGTTGCGCGTGAGCGCGTTGAACAGGGTGGACTTGCCGACGTTGGGCAGGCCGACGATGCCGAGAGTAAGAGCCACGAGGGTCTATCGTACTTGGCCGCGCGTCCCCGTGGGTCGCGTCTCCCCTCCGGGCACGGATCGGCACCGTCGATCGAGCGGCATGCGGCGTGCCACCCGAGCGGTGTCGGACGCTGGTGCGAGGGTGAGGACGTGCCACTGGATTTCACCGCCATCGACTTCGAGACCGCGAACTCGTCATCCGCCTCCGCCTGCAGCGTGGGCCTCGTCAGGGTCCGCGACGGCATCGTCGTCGACCGCGCGGGCTGGCTCATCCAGCCCCCTGCCGGACACGACGCGTTCCTCGAGTGGAACACCCGCATCCACGGGATCGTCGCGACCGACGTCCTCGGGGCGCCGGGTTGGGCGGACCAGCTCGACACCCTCCTCGACTTCGCCCAGGGTGACGCCCTCGTCGCCCACAACGCCGGCTTCGACATGGGCGTCATCCGGGGTGGCTGCGCCGCCACCGGCCTCGACTGCCCCGACCTCAGCTACCTGTGCAGCCTCAACGTCGCCCGCAAGACGTATCAGCTCGACTCCTACCGGCTCCCCGTGGCGGCCCTCGCCGCCGGGTTCGACGACTTCCAGCACCACGACGCCACCGGCGACGCCGAGGCCTCCGCGCACATCATCATCCACGCCGCCGCCCGCCATGGAGCATCCTCGATCGCCGAACTCGCGCAGCTCACGAGCGTGAAGATCGGCCGGATCGGGACAGCCGTCGCCGCCTGAGCGCGCGGTCGCCGCGCGGCCTCCGAGCGATGTCGGCGGCCCGCGACACACTGAGGGCATGGACAGCGCACTCGCCCTCGGGATCGGCCTCCTCATCGGACTCGTCATCGGCGCAGCCGTGGCTGTCCTCCTGCTGCAGCGGCGCACCGGTGCGGGGTCGGTCGACCCGGCGCTCCTCGAGGCCAGGCACACCGCCCAGCTCGCCGACCTCCGCGGTCAGCAGGCACAGCTCCTCGCCGACGCGTCCGCGCAGGAGGCCGAACTCCGCGCCGCGCTGCGCGCCGAACTCGCCGCGCTCGACGCCACGGCCGACGGGCTCGGACGCGAGCTGAACGCTCAGCGCGAGCAGTACCGCGAGCTCGCCGAGCGCCATCGCGCCGACGCCGAACGACGATCGCGCCAGGAACACGAGGAGAGCCAGGTCCTGCAGGCCCTCGCGCCCGTGCAGCACAGCCTCGAGCACATGCAGGCGAAGGTCGCGGAACTCGAGCAGCAGCGCAGCCGCCAGCACGGTGAGCTGGCCCAGCAGCTGAAGACCGCTTCGGAGTCCGAGGAACGCCTGCGGTCGACGACGGAGTCGCTCGCCTCGGCGCTCCGCAACAACGCCACCCGCGGCGTCTGGGGCGAGACCCAGCTCCGGAACGTCGTGGAAGCCGCGGGCCTCACGCAGCGCGTCGACTTCGACCTGCAGTCGAGCATCACGTCCGACAACGGCATCGGCCGACCCGACATGGTCGTGCGACTCCCCGGCGGCAAGTCGATCGCGGTCGACGCGAAGGTGCCGTTCGCGCAGTACCTCGAAGCCAGCACCATCCCCGTCACGGCGACAGGCGAGGAAGCCGCACGACGTACCGCCCTCCTCGCGCAGCACGTGAAGGCCGTGCGGTCGCACGTCGACGCCCTTGCGGCGAAGGGCTACTGGCGCGGCCTCGAGTCGAGCCCGGAGTTCGTGATCTGCTTCATCCCGAGCGAGTCACTCCTCGCCGCAGCACTCGAGGCCGACGCGAGCCTGCTCGACTACGCCTTCGGCAAACGGGTCGCCCTCGCCTCCCCCGTCAACCTGTGGGCGGTCCTCAAGACGGTCGCGTTCACCTGGCAGCAGGACGTCCTCACCGAGGACGCGAAGCGACTGTTCGACCTCGGCAAGGAGCTCTACCAGCGGCTCTCGACGCTGTCGGACCACGCCGACCGCCTGCGCCGGTCCATCGAGAGCACGGTCACCAACTACAACCAGTTCGCCTCGTCGTTCGAGACCCGCGTGCTCGTCACGGCGCGCAAGCTCGACGGCCTCGACGAGGCGACGGTCATCGGTCAGGTGAGCCAGAGCGACGCCTCACCGAAGCGCCT
Organism: Plantibacter sp. CFBP 13570; assembly: GCF_014841395.1. NCBI lineage: Bacteria > Bacillati > Actinomycetota > Actinomycetes > Micrococcales > Microbacteriaceae > Plantibacter > Plantibacter sp. CFBP 13570. The sequence continues at coordinate 14,224 of NZ_JACYTW010000030.1, forward strand.
CACCGCACCGGAGGCGCAGCCCTCGCCGGAGCCGTCCGATAGCGAGCCGAGCGAGCTCGAGGCGCGACTCGCGCACCGGCTGCAGGACTGACCGGCACGAGCACCGCACGACGAAGCGCCCGGCACCACCATGAGGTGGAACCGGGCGCTTCGCTCTGCTGGAGGAACGGCTACAGCCACTTCGCAGCGAGGTGGTCCGCCTCGACGCGACGGATGGTGCCGGAACGCGACCGCAGCACGAGGCTCTCGGTGCGGATGATCGGCCCCTTGCGCTGCACACCGTCGACGAGTTCACCGTGGGTGACGCCCGTCGCGACGAAGTACGTGTTGTCGCCTCGGACGAGGTCGTTCGCGCCGAGGACGCGGTCGAGGTCGTGACCGGCCGCGAGCGCACGCTCACGCTCGGCGTCGTCCTTCGGCATGAGCTTGCCCTGGATGAGCCCGCCGAGCGCCTTCACCGCACACGCGGTGATGATGCCCTCAGGCGTGCCGCCGATGCCGACGCACATGTCGATCCGCGAGTCGTAGCGCGCGGCGTTGATGCCACCCGCGACGTCGCCGTCGAGCAGCAGACGCGTCCCGGCACCCGCCGCGCGGATCTCCTCGATGAGCTGCGCGTGGCGCGGTCGGTCGAGGACGGCGACGCGGATGTCCTCGGGCTGCTTGCCCTTGGCCTTCGCGAGCTCGCGGATGTTGTCGCCGATGGACTGGCTGATGTCGACGACACCGATGCCGTCGGCGCCGGTGACGATCTTGTCCATGTAGAACACCGCGGACGGGTCGAACATGCTGCCGCGGTCGGACACGGCGATGACGGAGAGGGCGTTCTGGCGGCCTGCGGCGGTGAGGCTCGTGCCGTCGATCGGGTCGACGGCGATGTCGCAGGACGGGCCGCGGCCGTTGCCGACATGCTCGCCGTTGAACAGCATGGGCGCTTCATCCTTCTCGCCCTCGCCGATGACGACCACGCCGTCGAAGTTGACGGTGCCGAGGAAGGCGCGCATGGCGTCGACCGCTGCGCCGTCGGCGGCGTTCTTGTCGCCTCGCCCGATGAACGGCGCCGCCCGGATCGCGGCGGCCTCCGTCGCTCTCACGAGCTCCATGGCGAGGTTGCGGTCGGGCTGCAGATAGTGGGAGCCGGTTTCAGGCTGGGTCACTGGATCCTCCATGGATCGCTCGCCTCGTGGGACACGACGCTTCGGTGGATGAGGGTTTCAGCCTATCGAACCGGGCTGGGAAGGCCGCTGGGTGCGTCTCGATCGAGGCGCTTCCGTGACCTCGTCAGCGGGCTCCCGGGACCGACGACGACGGACTCGACCATGACACCGCCGTCCGCTTCGACCCGGACTCCGGCGAGTTCGGCTCCGGCGGCGAGCGCGGTCGACGTGACGGCACTGAGCAGCAGCCAGGCGTCATCGCGGCAGAGTTCGTCGAGCGGGACCTCGCGATCGAGATCGGTCCCGGCCTCAACGAGCCGCGCACGTTCCTCCGGCGACTGCGGTGCGAAGCGCGCCGTCATCCAGCCGCCGAGGGCCCGGACCGCGGCAGCCGTGAGGATGCCCTCCGGGGCCCCGCCCACACCGAGGAGCAGATCGAGGTCGCCGTCGGCGGCCGCGGCCCGCAGGGACAGGGCGACGTCGCCGTCCATGAAGCTCACGAGCTCGGCACCGGCGGCGGTCACGGCCTGGGCGGTCGCCGCGTTCCGAGGACGGTCCTGGACCGCGACCCGCAGCTGCTCGACCGGCCGCCCCAGCCGGGCCGCGAGCCGGTCGAGGGTCACCGCGATCGGGTCGGCCAGCGACAACTCGCGTCCCCCGCCGGCAGCGACGAGCTTCTCGAGGTAGTACGCCGGGCCGATGTCGAACATCGCACCGCGCGGGGCGATGGCGATCACGGCGACGGAATCCGGCTTGCCCGTGGCCGCGAGCTTCGTGCCGTCCACGGGGTCGACGGCGAGGTCGATCGCCGGCCCAGCACCCGTGCCGAAACGCTCCCCGACGAACAGCATGGGCGCCTGGTCCTTCTCGCCCTCCCCCACGACGACGCGCCCGTCGACCGGGAGCGATTCGAGCGCCCGGCGGAGCGCATCGACGGCGACCCCGTCGATGCGCATGCCGTCTCCACCTCCGACGAGACCCGCGACGGCGGCAGCCGCGGCCCTCGTGGCGTCGAGGAAGCCGTCGAGGAGGTCGGTGTCCGGAGTGCGCTCGATCATGTCCCCATCGTGCCGTATGCCTCGGAGCCCGAGTCACTAGACTTCAAGGCGAATCGTCCCCACGCAAGGAGAAGACATGCCCGTCGCCACCCCGGAACAGTACGCAGCGATGCTCGACAAGGCGAAGTCGAACGGGTTCGCGTACCCGGCGTTCAACGTCTCGAGCAGCCAGACCATCAACTCCGTCCTCCAGGGCCTCACCGAGGCCGGTTCCGACGGCATCATCCAGGTCACCACGGGCGGCGCCGACTACTTCGCCGGCCACACCGTGAAGAACCGTGCCGCCGGCGCGATCGCCTTCGCGAAGTTCGCGACCGAGGTCGCCAAGAACTATCCGGTCACCGTCGCGCTCCACACCGACCACTGCCCGAAGGACGCGCTCGACGGCTTCGTCATGCCGCTCATCGCCGCCTCCGAGGAAGAGGTGAAGGCCGGTCGCAACCCGATCTTCCAGTCCCACATGTGGGACGGCTCGGCGGTCCCGCTCACGGAGAACCTCGAGATCGCGACCGAGATGCTCAAGCGCACGAAGGCCATCAACGCGATCCTCGAGGTCGAGATCGGCGTCGTCGGCGGCGAAGAGGACGGCGTCAGCCACGACATCAACGAGCACCTGTACACCACCCTCGACGACGCCATCGCGACCGTCGAGGCGCTCGGCCTCGGCGAGCAGGGTCGCTACATGGCCGCCCTCACCTTCGGCAACGTGCACGGGGTCTACAAGCCCGGCAACGTCAAGCTCCAGCCCGAGCTGTTGAAGACCATCCAGGACGGCCTCGCCGCCAAGTACGGCCACGGCCCCAAGCCGCTCGACCTCGTCTTCCACGGCGGGTCCGGTTCCACCGACGCCGAGATCGCCGAGGCCGTCGCGAACGGTGTCGTCAAGATGAACATCGACACCGACACGCAGTACGCGTTCACGCGCTCGATCGCCGGCTACATGCTGTCGAACTACGAGGGCGTGCTGAAGCTCGACGGCGAGGTCGGCAACAAGAAGGTCTACGACCCCCGCGCCTGGGGCAAGGTCGCCGAGTCGGCGATGGCCGCTCGCGTCCTGGAGTCGACGAAGCAGCTCGGCTCGTACGGCACCAGCACCTCCTAGTCACCTGCACGTACAGCACGGGCCCGGCATCGCTGCCGGGCCCGTTCTTCGTGCGTGGACGACTACGGCTGCTGCGAGCGGACGTACTCCATGAACGCCGGGTCGGCACCCATGGCCACGGCGAGACAGATCACCACGACCAGGTTCGCCGCGACGCCGGCGACGAGCGGGATCCAGAAGGTCAGTCGACCCGCGCGGAGCGACCGGCTCGACAGGATGATGGCGCCCACCCACAGGGCGATCTGGAGACCGAGCGCCAGGATGCCCATGGCGCTCGCGAGACCGTCCGAGGAGTACCCCGAGACACCCATCTGCACGAGTGCGGGCCGAATCAGGCCGGGGAGGTCGAGCAGGCCCGGCATGGTCACGATCAGGCCGACGAGGCCGAGTCCGAGCAGGATCGACGTCGCGATGCGGTCACCCGCGACGGGTCGTCTGGCGGCCACGGTCGGAGCGCCCGGCTGCACCGCCCCCTGCTCACGCGTCTGCTCGCGGAGGGTCGGCTCCTGCTGCTGCCGCGGTTGCCGTTCGACGGGGACGACCGGTGCGATGCCGAGCTCCTCCGCCCGCTGTTCGTCGATGGGCTCGGCGATCCGGGCACGCTGCTCCTCGGGGGACGCGTACTCACCGAACTGCGGACGGGGGCGGGATTCGCTCATGGTCGACGCCCTCCCAGGGCGCGCGGATCGGTCGTGCCGGCAAGGTCTTTGCGCAGCTCCTTCGGCAGGGAGAACATGAGGTCCTCCTCGGCCGTCTTGACTTCCTGCACCGCGCCGTAGCCGGCTCCGGAGAGTTCTTCGAGGACCTCGTCGACGAGGACCTCCGGCACGGAGGCGCCGCTGGTGACACCGACCGTGACGACGCCGTCAAGCCAGGCCTGCTGGATCTCGTGCGCGTAGTCGACGCGGTAGGCGGCCTTCGCGCCGTATTCGAGCGCCACCTCCACGAGGCGCACCGAGTTCGACGAGTTCGCCGACCCGACCACGATCACGAGGTCTGCGTCCTGGGCGACCTTCTTGATGGCCACCTGGCGGTTCTGGGTCGCGTAGCAGATGTCGTCGCTCGGCGGATCCTGGAGCTTCGGGAACCGCTCGCGCAGGCGGCGGACCGTCTCCATGGTCTCGTCCACCGACAGCGTGGTCTGCGAGAGCCACACGACCTTGTCGGGGTCGGCGACGACGAGGTCGTCGACGGCTTCGGGGCTCGTCACGAGCGTGACGTGGTCGGGCGCTTCACCGGCCGTCCCCTCGACCTCCTCGTGCCCCTCGTGTCCGATGAGCAGGATCTCGTAGTCGTCGCGGGCGAAGCGGACGGCCTCGCGGTGGACCTTGGTGACGAGCGGGCAGGTGGCGTCGATCGCGAGCAGCCCGCGGTCGGCGGCGGCGTCGACCACGGCTGGCGAGACACCATGCGCACTGAAGACGATGTGCGCGCCGGACGGCACCTCGTCGACCTCTTCCACGAACACCGCGCCCTGGGCCTCGAGCTGATCGACGACGTGCACGTTGTGGACGATCTGCTTCCGGACGTACACCGGTGCGCCATAGTGCTCGAGGGCCTTCTCGACGGCGACGACCGCGCGGTCCACGCCGGCGCAGTAGCCACGAGGGGCGGCGAGCAGGACGCGCTTCTCGCCGGCGACGGGGAGGTCTGCGAGGCGTCCGGCGATGCGTCGGAGCCTCGGCATGCCGAGGCCGATGGCTGGGGCGTCGCGGAGATCGGTCACGTGTGGATTCTACGCGGCAGCGCTCGGGAGTCGGCCGTGAACGGCCGGGTGATCCGCGACCCCGCGCCGTCGGTGCTCGCGGCTAGGCTGGAGGGATGAGCGATGCACCGGCCACCATGGAAGCCCCCTGGCCGGTCGCGCTCCTCGGCACGAAGCTCCGCGACTACATCGACCGCCTCGGCACGGTCTGGGTCGAGGGCGAGATCACGCAGTGGGGCGCCTCGGGCGGCAACGTCTACGGCAAGCTCAAAGACCTCGAGATCGATGCGACGGTCGGGTTCACCATCTGGTCGTCAGTCCGCGCGAAGATCCCCGCCGACCTCAAGCAGGGCGACCACGTGGTCGCGTTGGTCAAACCGAACTACTGGCTCAAGGGCGGCACGCTCACCATGCAGGTCATGGCGATGAAGCACGTCGGCATCGGCGACCTCCTCGAGCGACTCGAACGACTCCGTCGGCAGCTCGCCGAGGAGGGGCTCTTCGACGCATCCCGCAAGCGCCCACTGCCGTTCCTCCCGCAGTGCATCGGGCTCGTCACCGGCAAGGACTCCGACGCCGAGAAGGACGTCCTGCGCAACGCTGAGCTGCGCTGGCCGTCGGTCCGGTTCCGCGTCGTCCACGCCGCCGTCCAGGGCGACCGCACCCCTGGCGACGTCGTGAGCGCCTTGCAGACGCTCGACGCCGACCCCGAGGTCGACGTCATCATCGTCGCGCGTGGTGGTGGCGACTTCCAGAACCTCCTCGGGTTCAGCGACGAACGCGTGGTCCGAGCCGCGGCCGCCTGCACCACGCCCCTCGTGAGCGCCATCGGCCACGAGGCGGACCGCCCGCTGCTCGACGACGTCGCCGACCTCCGCGCCTCCACGCCGACGGACGCCGCCAAGCGGGTCGTCCCCGACGTCGCGGAGGAGTTCGCTCGCGTGCAGCAGGCCCGCGTCCGGTTGTCCTCCCGGGTGACCTCGTTGCTCGGTCACGAGATCGACCGACTCGCGACGCTCCGCACCCGTCCCGCGCTCGCAGACCCGTCATGGATCGTCGACTCACGGGCGGACGAGCTGACCCGCACGGTCGCGAGGGGTGCCGAGCTCATCGACCGCGCCGTCGAGCGCTCCCAGCGCGAGGTGACGGAACTCCGCGCGCACCTCCGCGCCCTGTCGCCGCAGCGCACGCTCGACCGCGGCTACGCCATCGTCCAGCGAGCGGACCCGGAGGCCGGCGTCCCGGGTGGCGCGGTCATCCGTGCGGAGGGCGACGCCCCCGCCGGGACGGAGCTCCTGGTCACCCTCGCCTCCGGCGCGATCGGCGCCTCCAGTACCGGCCCGGCCACGGCTGCCGCCCGGACCGACGACGAATAGGATAGAAGCATGCCAACCCCCTCCGATGTCCAGGAGCTCAGCTATGAGCAGGCACGCGACGAGCTCGTGCGTGTCGTGTCCGAGCTGGAGCAGGGCTCGGCGTCGCTCGAGGACTCCCTCCGGCTCTGGGAGCGCGGCGAACAGCTCGCCCAGCGCTGCGAGGAGTGGCTGATCGGCGCGAAGGCACGGCTGGACGCGGCTCGCGCCGCCCAGCTCGGATCCGGCACTCCGGACGCATCGCGGTGAAGGACACCAAGCCGCCGCGCGTCGTTGCCGAACTCGGCCGCCCCGAGACGCCGCAGGAGACCGCCGACCGCAAGGCGGAGAACTCCCGCCTCTACCGCTCGCGCAAGACCGTCAACAACCTCGTCCTGTCGCTCCTGGCCACGGTCGGCCTCGTGGTCGTGATCGTGCTCGCCGTGCCCCGAGGTGAGGCCCCGGAACGCCCGACCGTCGACTACGCGCAGCTCGCCGGTCAGGCGCAGCCCGACCTCCCCGTCCCGCTCCTCACCCCAGAGCTCGGCGACGACTGGGGCAGCAACTACGCCGACGTCCGCACCGCAGCCTCACCGGTCGCCGGCACGCCCGACATCCGCTCCTGGAACGTCGGGCTCATCTCCCCCGACGACGAGTTCGTCGGCCTCGTCCAAGGCGTGGACGCCAACGACACCTGGCTCCTCGCCGAGCTCGACGAAGCCCGGCCCACCGGAACCGTCACCATCGACGGCGTCGAGTGGGTCGAATACGCGAACGGCAGCGGCTCCGACGACGGTAACGTCGCGTACGCCCTGTCGACCGTCGCCGGTCGGAGCACGATCGCCGTGTTCGGCACGGCGAAGCCCGAGTACGTCCTCGATGTCGCACGCTCCGTGCGCACCGGGGTCACCGCCAACCTCGACGCCCCGTCGGGCGCCCCTGCAGAAACGGACTCAGAATGACCCAGAAGCGCCCCGGTGCCGTCTGGCGCGAGATGCAGCGCGGCAACGCGCGGTTCGTCGCCGGTCAGCCCGCCCACCCCCGCCAGGACGTCGAACGCCGCGCCACGCTCGCGCACTCCCAGGCCCCGGAGGCGGTCATCTTCGGCTGCTCCGACTCCCGCCTCGCGGCCGAGATCATCTTCGACAAGGGACTCGGCGACCTCTTCGTCGTCCGCAACGCCGGCCAGATCGTCTCCGACTCGGTGCTCGGCACCCTGGAGTACGCCGTCGGCGTCCTGCAGGTCCCGCTCATCCTCGTGCTCGCGCACGACGAGTGCGGCGCCGTCCGCGCGGCCATCGACTCGCAGATCGAGGACGCAACGCCGCTCCCCCCGTACATCGACCAGCTGATCCAGCAGATCGTCCCCGCCGTGAGTGCGGTCGCCGGCCCTGCACCGATCGACGCAGCCTCCGTCGACACCTCCGAGGTCGGACGACGCCACCTCCGCCGCACCGTCATGGAGGTCGTCTCGCGCTCCGAGCTCATCAGCGACGCCGTGGCGGCCGGGACGGTCGCCATCATCGGCGCGAACTACAAGCTCCTCGAGGGCACCGCCGTCGCCGACATCGTGATCGGCGACGTCACCGTCCCCGAATGACCTCCACTCCGCTCACCGACCGGTCGAGCGCAGCACCACCGCAATCGCACGAAGGAGAACGAACAGCGTGGTAGACACCTCAGCAACCGAGTACCGCATCGAACACGACACCATGGGCGAGGTGCGGGTCCCCGCCAACGCGCTCTACGGTGCGCAGACGCAGCGGGCCGTCGAGAACTTCCCGATCTCGGGCAGCGGGCTCGAGTCGGCGCAGATCGCCTCGCTGGCCCGGATCAAGAAGTCCGCGGCACTCGCGAACGCCAAGCTCGGCGTCCTCGACCAGGGTGTCGCCGACGCGATCGCCGCTGCAGCCGACGAGGTCATCACCGGCGCGCACGACGCGCAGTTCCCGGTCGACACCTACCAGACCGGCAGCGGCACCTCGTCGAACATGAACATGAACGAGGTCCTGGCGACGCTCGCGAGCGCGCGCCTCGGCAGCCCGGTGCACCCCAACGACCACGTCAACGCCTCGCAGTCCTCCAACGACGTCTTCCCGACCTCGGTGCACATCGCGGTCACGAGCGCCCTCATCGACGACCTCATCCCGGCCCTCGACCACCTGGCCGTGTCGCTCGAGCGCAAGGCCGAGCTGTGGAAGACCGCGGTGAAGCCGGGCCGGACGCACCTCATGGACGCCACGCCGGTCACCCTCGGCCAGGAGTTCGGTGGCTACGCCCGCCAGATGCGTCTCGGCATCGAGCGCGTGCGCACGGCGCTCCCCCGCGTCGCGGAGGTCCCGCTCGGCGGAACCGCGACGGGCACCGGCATTAACACGCCGAAGGGCTTCCCCCAGCTCGTCATCGAGCTGCTCGCGCAGGAGACCGAGCTGCCCATCACCGAGGCCCAGGACCACTTCGAGGCTCAGGGCGCACGCGACGGACTCGTCGACGCCTCGGGAGCCCTCCGGGTCATCGCGGTGAGCCTCACCAAGATCTGCAACGACCTCCGCTGGATGGGCTCGGGCCCGAACACCGGTCTCGGCGAGCTGCACATCCCCGACCTCCAGCCGGGGTCCTCGATCATGCCCGGCAAGGTGAACCCCGTGATCCCGGAGGCCGTCCTGATGGTCGGCGCCCGGGTCATCGGCAACGACGCGACCATCGCCTGGGCCGGCGCCTCGGGCTCCTTCGAGCTCAACGTGGCGATCCCGGTCATGGGCACGGCGCTCCTCGAGAGCATCCGTCTCCTGTCGAACGCGACCCGGGTCCTCGCAGACAAGACCGTCGACGGCCTCGAGGCCAACCTCGACCGCGCTGCGGCACTCGCCGGCTCCTCGCCCTCGATCGTCACTCCGCTGAACAAGATCATCGGCTACGAGTCGGCGGCGAAGATCGCCAAGCACTCCGTCGCCAAGGGCCTCACCGTCCGCGAGGCCGTCGTCGACCTCGGGTTCGTCGAACGTGGCGAGATCACGGAGGAGCAGCTCGACACGGCGCTCGACGTGCTCTCGATGACGCACCCCGGCTGAGTCGACCAGCTCGTCGAACGACAGAACGGCCCCGGAACCCTCGCGGTTCCGGGGCCGTCTCCGTCCGTGTGGTCACGCCGAGGCGGCGATCGCGCTCCAGCAGCCGAGGAGCAGGAACGGGCCGAACGGGATGCGCGTGCGCCAACCGGCTGAGCCACCACGTGAGCGTGCGAGGAGCACGACGACCACACCCGCGAGGCCGGCCGAGGAGACCGACACCACCGCGAAGAGCAGTACCGCGGACGTCCCGAAGCAGCCGACCGCGAGGCCGAGCAGCGCGCCGAGCTTCACGTCCCCCATGCCCAGCCCGCCGAAGACGGCGCACACGTACAGGACGGCGCCGACCGCGAACCCCATCAGGAGCGGTTCGAGCGGGGCCACCTGACGCACTGCGGCATCGACCGCCGTGAGCGGCACCGCGATGGCGAGCGCCGGCAGCACGAGACGGTTCGGGAGCCGCCGCTCCGCGACGTCGATGCGCACGAGCGGCGGCGTGATGCAGGCGAGCCATACGAGCACGATGCCGACCGGACGCGGGTCGGGGCCGAGCCGGGCAACGGTGACGGCCACGAGCAGCAGCGTCGAGCCGGCCATCGCCGCGGTGGCGACACGCGGGCGGAGCCGCCTGCCGGTGGAGGTCGGTCGCGAGGGCATCCCGTCAGGATAGGAGGATCCTCATGCCGGCCCTCGGCGTTCTCCACAGGCGGCCGGGGCCGGCGGAGCGAGCCTCGCGAGCCCGCTCCGCCGACGGCCGCTAGGCCAGTTCGTTCCCCTCGAGCATCTCGGTCACGAGTGCCGCGATGGCCGAGCGCTCCGAGCGCGTCAGCGTGACGTGCGCGAACAGCGGGTGCCCCTTGAGCGTCTCGATCACCGAGGCGACGCCGTCGTGTCGGCCGACGCGCAGGTTGTCGCGCTGGGCGACGTCGTGCGTGAGGACGACCCGCGAGTTCTGCCCGATCCGGCTGAGGACCGTGAGGAGGACGTTGCGCTCGAGCGACTGGGCCTCATCGACGATCACGAAGGCGTCGTGGAGCGACCGGCCGCGGATGTGCGTCAACGGGAGCACCTCGAGGATGCCCCGTTCGACCACCTCGTCGAGCACGTTCTGCGAGACGACCGCGCCGAGCGTGTCGAAGATCGCCTGTCCCCAGGGGTTCATCTTCTCGCCCTGGTCGCCGGGCAGGTACCCGAGCTCCTGGCCGCCGACCGCGTACAGCGGCCGGAACACCATGATCTTCTTGTGCGCCTGTCGCTCGAGGACGGCCTCCAGACCCGCGCAGAGGGCGAGCGCGGACTTCCCCGTCCCTGCTCGACCTCCCAGCGAGAGGATCCCGATCTCGGGGTCGAGCAGGAGGTCGATCGCGAGCCGCTGCTCGGCCGAGCGTCCGTGCAGACCGAAGACGTCGCGGTCGCCGCGGACGAGCTTGTAGCTCCGCTTGCCCGTGACCCGTCCGAGTGCGGATCCCCGGTCGGAGTGGATCACGAGGCCCGTGTTGATCGGCAGGTCCTCGATGATCGGCGTCGTCCCCTCCTCGCGCTCCCACAGCGTGCTCATGTCCTCGGAGCCGAGGGTGATCTCGGACATGCCCGTCCAGCCGGAGTCGACCGCGAGTTCCGCCCGGTACTCCTCCGCCTGCAGACCGATAGAGGCCGCCTTGACGCGCAGTGGCAGGTCCTTGGACACGACCGTGACCGTCAGGCCGTCGTTCGCCAGGTTCAGCGCGACCGCGAGGATGCGCGAGTCGTTGTCGCCGAGCTGGAGACCGGATGGCAGCGAGGCCATGCTCGAGTGGTTGAGTTCGACCCGCAGGGATCCGCCGTCACCGACGGGGATCGGGAAGTCGAGGCGTTCGTGCTCGATGCGGAGCTCGTCGAGGATGCGGAGTGCCTGACGTGCGAAGTAGCCGATCTCGGGGTCGTTGCGCTTGCCCTCGAGCTCGCTGATGACGACGACCGGGATGACGACGGCGTGCTCGGCGAACCGGAAGAGCGCCTTGGGGTCCGACAGCAGCACGGAGGTGTCGAGCACGTAGGTGATCTCGGCCTGCGCCTGATCTCCCCCGCTCGCCGTGTGGTCGGCGGGTCGCCGGCTCGGTCTCGTCGACGCGTCCCGCGTCTCGGTCCCGGCTGACGTGTTCTGGATTTCTCGCGAGGCCACAACCACTCCCACCCCGAGCATCTGATGCTCGGATCACTGTGCGAAACGGCCGCCTGCAGGGTTTCGAGCCGAACTTGTGTGGCCGTCTCGACCGGGCTCCATGCCCGATGAGATGAACGTACGTCCGGCCGCCGACATCGACGCGACGACACGCCCCGTGTCCTGTTACGGGGAGGTGAACAGATGGGGGCCGTCTCCTGGCCCGCCGGTGGTCGGACGGCGGCTCAGTAGCTCGCGGCCGTCGCGAACGACAGCAGCGCACCGCGCAGCTGGTCCAGCGTCTGCCGGCTGGTACCGGCGTGCACGCTGAGCCGCACGGCCCCGGCGCGGATGGTCGCGGTGACGCCGTGGTTCTCGAGCGAGGTCCACAGTGTGTCGAGGACGGACTCCTCCGGCTCCAGGACGACGATGCCCGCGCGTTCGTGCTCGTCTCGCGAGGAGACCACCGCGACGCCGAACTCGTCCGCGAGCTCGATCACCTCGGCCGTGAGCTCGGCGATCGCGGCGTGGACCGTCGCGGTCCCCACGGCGACCGTGTCTTCCAGCGACGCCGCGAACCGCGCCGCCGCCAGCGGGTCGGGCCTGGTGATCGAGTACGCGCGCGCCGATCGGCTAGGCGAAGGGGTCGCACTGAACGGCCAGGGCTCGTCGGTGCCGGTCACGCCGGAGAAGACCGGCTCGAGTCGCTCGACGGCGCGGTCGCTCAGGGCGAGGAACCCGGTGCCCCAGCCCGCCCGCATCCACTTCTGCCCGCCCGAGGCGACCACGTCGGCGACGGCGTAGGGGGCGTCGACCACACCGAAGCCCTGGATGGCGTCGACGATCAGGAGGCGGTCGCCGATCACCTCGCGGACGGCTTCGAGGTCGCAGACGTATCCGGTGCGGTAGTCGACGAGGCTCACGGCCACGGCGGTGACGGTGTCGTCCAGCTGCTCGCGCACGCTCTCGGCCGTCACGTGTCCGCGTCGCGTCTCGAGCCATCTCGGCGTGAGCAGGTGCCGGTGCTCGGCGGCCCGCTCCGCGGCGAGCGGCAGCGTGGGGTATTCCAGGCGGGAGAGCAGGACCGTGCCGCTCAGGCCGAACATCGCGTGCATGAGGCCCTGCGAGGTGTTGGGTTGGGCGACGACCTGGTCGGCTCGGAACCCGGTGAGCGTCCCGACGGCGGTCCGCATCCGCTCGTCTTGCCCGTCGACCGCGCCGAGCGTGCCGGGGGTCGCGCTCGCGAGCACGTCGTTCCAGCGGGCGGCCTCGAGGACGACGGACGCGGCCAATGGACCCACACTGCCGTAGTTGAGATAGCCGTCGACCTCACCGAATCCCGCTTGGAAGGTCTCCAACCGGGACGCCGTCTCCGGCTCGTCCGACTCCGAGGCGGGCGTGGACCGGCTCATCCGCCGAACCGTCGCTGCCGTCTGGAGAAGTCGCGGAGGGCGCGGAGGAAGTCGACCTCGCGGAGGTCGGGCCCGAGCGCCTCGACGAAGTAGAACTCGCTGTGGGCGCTCTGCCAGAGCATGAAGTCGCTCATCCGTTGTTCGCCGCTGGTGCGGATGACGAGGTCGGGGTCGGGCTGGCCTCCCGTGTAGAGGTGCTCACCGATGAGGTCGGGGGTGAGCAGCGCCGCGAGGTCTTCCAGGCTCCGACCCTCGAGGTGGTGCTTGGCGACGATCGCGCGCATCGCGTCCACGATCTCGGTGCGACCGCCGTAGCCGACCGCGAGGTTGATGTGCATGCCGGAACGGTCTGCCGTGCGCTCCTCCGCGCTCGTCAACGCCGTGCGCAACGACTCCGGGAGGCCGTCGCTCGAACCGACGTGCTTGACGCGCCAGTCACGGTAGTGCGACAGCCCCTCGGCGAGGTCGGCGATGATGTCGACGAGGTCGTCCAGCTCGTCCGGCGCGCGGTTCACCAGGTTGTCGCTCGACAGCAGGTACAGGGTGACGACGCCGATGCCGAGGTCGTCGCACCAGGCCAGGAACTCGCGCATCTTCGCCGCACCGGCCCGGTGGCCGTGCGCCGCGGTGTCGTACCCGAGCTGCTTGGCCCACCGCCGGTTGCCGTCGATGATCATCGCGACATGGTGCGGCAGCGTCTGCGGTGTGAGCGCCTTCCGGAGGCGCCGTGCGTAGACGCCGTACAGGAAGCCGTCCACCGGTGCGGAATGCCTCGTCATCACCCTGCAACGCTAGTGCAGTTTCCTGCATCGCTCCCAGTACGGGTTCCGTACCACCCCGTATCCTGGACCCATGACGAGTGGAGATCCCGAGCTGCCGAAGCTGCCGTTGCTCGAGGTCGCCGCCGACGATGCCGCCGCACCGGAGGAGGTCAAACCGACCTGGCGCGGATGGCTGCACGCCGGGATCTTCCCCATCTCGATCGTCGCCGGGATCGTCCTCGTCGTGCTCGCACAGGGCGCGGCCGCCAAGTGGAGTTCGACGGTGTTCGTGCTCACCTCGATGCTGCTCTTCGGGAACTCGGCGTTGTACCACCGGTTCTCCTGGCGCCCCTCGGTCAAGCTCCTCCTCAAGCGGATCGACCACGCCAACATCTTCCTGTTGATCGCCGGCACCTACACGCCGCTCGCCGTGCTCGCGCTGCCACCGGCGCAGGGCAACCTTTTGCTCGTGCTCGTCTGGGGCGGCGCGCTCCTCGGCATCGGCTTCCGCGTGTTCTGGATCAACGCCCCGCGGTGGCTTTACGTCCCGCTCTACCTGGCACTCGGGTGGGGTGCGGTCGCGTACCTCGGCGATATCGCCCGCGGCAACTTCGCCACGATGGTGCTCGTCGCCGCCGGTGGCCTGTTCTACACGGTCGGCGCGGTCATGTACGCCATGAAGCGACCGAACCCCTGGCCGGGGCGGTTCGGGTTCCACGAGCTCTTCCACCTGTGCACGGTGCTCGCGTTCCTCTGCCACTGGTCCGGGATCCTGCTGATCGCGATCGACCCGGTCTACAACCGCTGACGGCCCGCGACCCCGCGAGCGGCGAGGCGTCGCGGTGGTGGTGTCAGCGGGCCGACTGGTCCGACGGCGGGCGAGGGTCGTCCTCGACGCCTGCGGGGGCCGCCTTGCCGGCGTCGCTCCCCGCGCGGTCCGCGGCTGCCCGCTCGGCGACCTCGGCCTGGAGCCGCTCGTCGATCTCCGCGCGGTAGTTGACCCGGCGCACGCGACGCACCATGTCGATGACGAGGAAGACGACGATGCCGGCGATGGCGAAGGTGATCACGAAGCCCCACGGTCCCGGCGTCACCTGGTTCTCGTCGAACGCCGGCGAGGGCGACGGCGACGGCGTGACCGCCAACAGGACCTCGGTGAACAGGTGGTGCATCATGCGGTTCCTTCGCTGGTGTCGATGCCGTCGAACAGCTCCGACTCTGGGGTGGTCGACGCGACGTGCGACGTGACCAGTTGGTAGTCCTCGAACGGCCATGCGGCACGGAGGACGTCGTTGGGCCAGAAGAAGAACGGTGAGTCTGGCGGCACCTGGCTGCCGTGCGCCCGGAGCGCGGCGTCGCGCGCCTCGAAGAAGTCGCCGACGCGCACGTGCGTCGTCGCGAGATCGGGCCGGCCGGCCATCCACTCGCGCATCTCGGCCAGTCGCTCGACCGCCGGGTCGTCGGGGTGGTGCTCCAGCAGGTAGGCGTACACGGCCTCGAGCCGGGCGGGGCTGAACGAGCGGTCGTAGTACAGCTTGTCGACGCGCCAGGGCTCGCCCGCTTCGGGATAGCGCGTGGAATCGGCCGCCGCTTCGAACGCGGCGACGCTCACCTCGTGGCACCGGATGTGGTCGGGGTGCGGGTAGCCCCCGTTCTCGTCGTAGGTGATGATGACCTGCGGCCGGAAGGAGCGGACGATGCGCACGAGCACACCGGTCGAGACCTCGAGGGGGATGTCGGCGAAGCTCGCGGGTGGGACCGTACCGTCGTCGCGGGCCATCCCGCTGTCCTGATAGCCGAGCCACCGGTGCTCGATGTCGAGGATCTCCTGCGCCGCGGCCATCTCGAGGCGACGGTAGCCGGGGAGGTCGCGCTCGATCATCGCGACGTCGGCGAGCCCGGGGTTCTGGAGGTCGCCGCGTTCACCACCCGTGCAGCTGACGACCATGACCTCGGCGCCGAGGCTCCGGTAGTGCGCGAGGGTCGCCGCCCCCTTGCTCGACTCGTCGTCGGGGTGCGCGTGCACGGCGAGCAGTCTCATGGTCATGGTGCTCCGCCTTCCGGCTGGTCTGCGCGAGGGGACCGCTTCGCGACTCGTGACGTGACGACGCGGTCGGGACTCCGCATCCAGGAAGAGGCAATACGCTTGAGGTGTCGACCTCGAGGCGTCTCGCACTCCTGGTCCAGCTTAACCGTTCGAACCGGAGCCCGTGACGTGACCTCTCCCCTGCAGGATGCCGGCCCTCAGGACGCCATCGCGGCGCGATACGGACGCACCCCTGGCAACCGTGCCCGCGACCGCCGCCTGATCTGGCTGGCCGCCGCAGCGTTCGCCGTCGTCTTCATCGCGTGGGTCGTGTGGGCCGGTCTCGACGGCAGTCGCCCGAGCATCGAGTCGCGCAACACGGCGCACGAGATCGTCGACGACACGATGGTCAGCGTGTCCTTCGAGGTCACCGGCCCGCAGGACACCCCCATGGCCTGCTCGGTCCAGGCGCTCAACGAGCAGTTCGCGGTCGTCGGATGGAAGGTCGTCGAGCTGCCGCCGTCCGAGCAGCGCACCCGCACCTTCACGGAGAGCGTCCGCACCACGGAGCTCAGCAACACCGGCGTCGTCGACACCTGCTGGGTGGTCGAGCACCGCTCCTGACCCGCGACGGCGTCGGCGCGTGCACCGCACTCGCGCGCCGATCGTGCGATACTCGAAGGCAGTACTTCATACGCCCCGGCATTCCGCCGGGGCGTCTGGCATATGACGGGCGTTTCGGCCGTCGTGTGCGGACCCACCATGCAAAGGAGTTCCATCGTGTCCGAGCAGATCCAGGAGACGTTCCTCACCCAGCAGGCCTTCGACCGGCTGCAGGCGGAACTCGAGCACCTCAGCACGACGGGCCGCGAGGAGATCGCCAAGCGCATCGAAGCGGCTCGCGAAGAGGGCGACCTCAAGGAGAACGGCGGCTACCACGCCGCGAAGGACGAGCAGGGCAAGCAGGAGGCCCGCATCCGGACGCTCACGCAGATGCTGCGCGACGCCAAGGTGAGCGAGGCACCGCAGTCCAGTGGTGTCGTGGAGTCCGGCACCGTCATCACGGCCGTCGTCGCGGGCGGCGAGGAGCGGTTCCTCCTCGGCAGCCGCGAGATCGCCGGCAACACCGACCTCGACGTCTACAGCGAGGGCAGCCCGCTCGGTGCCGCCATCCTCGGTCTGAAGATCGGCGAGAAGACCACCTACGAGGCGCCGAACGGCAAGGAGATCACCGTGTCGATCAGCGCGGTGGAGACCTACACCGGTTCCTGATCCAGTAGGTCGCGCCTTCGCGACCGACCAGACGCAGCAGGGCCCCGCCGACACGGCGGGGCCCTGCTGCGTTCCGGCAGTCGGATCAGTCGTCGACGATCTGCGGGTCGTACCCCGCCTCGCGGAGCGTCTGCACGACGAGGTCGCGGTGGTCGGGCCCGCGCGTCTCGATGCTGAGTTCGAGTTCGACGTCGCTGATCTGCAGGCCGTGGCCGTGCCGGGTGTGCAGCACCTCGATGACGTTCGCGTTGGCCTGCGCGACGAGCTCCGCCGTCCGTGCGAGCTGCCCCGGTCGGTCGGGCAGCGGGATGCGCAGCGTCAGGTAGCGGTCCGACGCCGCGAGGCCGTGGCTGACGACCCGCTGCAGCAGGAGCGGGTCGATGTTGCCGCCGGAGAGGATGGTGACCGTCGTGCCGGTCGGCTCGATCTTCCCGGCCAGGATCGCCGCGACACCGGCGGCTCCGGCAGGTTCGACGACGAGCTTGGCGCGCTCGAGGAGGACGACGATCGCCCGGGCGAGGTCGTCCTCGCTGACGGTGACGACCTCGTCGACGAGGGCGCTGATCATCTCGAAGTTGAGCACACCGGGACGGGCCACGGCGATGCCGTCGGCGATGGTCGGCTGCACGGTGATGGTCGTCGGGGTTCCGGCTTCCAGCGACGCCGGGTACGCGGCCGCGTTCGCCGCCTGGACGCCGATCACACGGATGGTGCGTCCTTCGAGGGCCGCTCGCTGCTTCATGACCCCCGCGACACCCGAGATGAGCCCGCCGCCGCCGATCGGCACGATCACGGTCTCGACGTCGGGGACCTCCTCGAGGATCTCGAGCCCGAGCGTGCCCTGCCCGGTGATGACGTCCGGGTGGTCGAACGGCGGGATGAGGATGGCACCGGTCTCCGCGGCGAACTCGGCGGCCGCGATCAGCGGTTCCGCCACCGTGTGGCCGCGCAGGATGACGTGCGCACCGTAGTCGCGCGTGGCGGCGAGCTTCGGGAGCGGGACGCCGACCGGCATGAAGATGGTCGCGGTGATGCCGAGCTCACGGGCGGCGAAGGCGACACCCTGCGCGTGGTTGCCCGCCGAGGCGGCGACGACGCCGCGCGCCCGCTCCTCGGGGGTCAGGCTGGACATGCGGTTGTACGCGCCGCGGATCTTGTAGGAGCCGGTCCGCTGGAGGTTCTCGCACTTGAGGTGCACGGGCACGCCGAGGACGTCGGCGAGGTAGCGGGAGCTCTCCATCGGCGTGCGCTGGACGGTGCCGACGAGGGTGTCCCTGGCTCGCTCGAACGCGGCGAGCGACGGGCCGGGGAACACGGGGGTGGTGGTCGTTGTATCGGTCATGGTGTGCGGGGTCCTGGACTTTCTGGGGACGAGGTCTCTCGGAGGTCTTCGCTGGGGTGCTGGGGCTCCTGATCGCTTGGGCGATCCTGCGGCTCGTGGGACGAGCGGGAGCCCGGACGGATTCGCCTGGGGGTCGGGACGGTCTGCCAGATGGCGCCGTCGGCGTCCGGTTCCGGCGGAGCACTGCCGCCGGTCCGCCAGGTGCCGCTGGCGATGGTGTGGACCATCACGTTGATCACGGCCACCACGGGCACCGCGAACAGGGCGCCGGGGATGCCGGCGACGAGCGTGCCGCCCGCGACGGCGAGGACGACGGCGAGCGGGTGGACCTTGACGGCCGTACCCATGATGAGCGGCTGCAGGACGTGCCCCTCGAGCTGCTGGACGAGGAGCACGACGCCGAGCATGAGCAGCGCGATGACGGGACCGTTGTAGACGAGCGCGAGGAAGACGGCGACGGCGCCGGTCACCACGGCGCCGACGATCGGCACGAACGAGCCGAGGAAGACGAGCACGGCCACCGGGATCGCGAGCGGGACGCCCAGGAAGAACGCGCCGAGTCCGATACCGACCGCGTCGATCGAGGCCACGAGGATCTGCGTGCGGACGTAATTGCCGAGCGTCCGCCACCCTGCGCGACCGGCGCTGTCGACGGCGGGGCGTGCCCGCTGCGGGAAGACGCGCACCGTCCAACGCCAGATCGTCCGTCCGTCGATGAGCATGAACAGCAGACAGAAAAGCGTCAGGAAGACGCCCGTCGCGACATGGCCGAGCGTCGAACCGATCGACAGGGCGCCTGAGAGCAGGACCTGGCTGTCCTGCTGGAGCGAGTCGAACGCCTGGGCGATGAAGTCGTTGAGCTGTGTCTCGGTCACGTGCAGCGGGCTGGCGAGCAGGAAGGCCTTGAAGTCGCCGTAGGCGGTCATGGTGCGGGCCTGCACGGAGGCGAACTGCGAGGTGATCTGCGAGATGGCGAGGAAGATCAGTCCGCTCACCACGGAGAGCGTGCCGACCATCGCGAGCGCGATGGCGAGGCCCTTCGGCCAGCGGTGCCGCACCAGGACGTCGACGAGAGGCTTCAGGAGCGCCGAGATCAGGACGGAGATCAGCAGCGGGATCACGATGAGGCGGAGCTGCACGACGAGGAAGACGAGCAGCGCGACGACCGCGGCCACCAGCAGGATCCGCCAGGACCACGCTGCGGCCACGCGCATCCCGCGCGGGACGCTGCTCGACCCGCTCAGGTCCGGTTCGCGCACGGGCGAGGCCGCTTCGGGAAGGAAGCGTCCCCACCAGGTCTTCGGAGTGTCGTCCGCCATTGCTCAAGTGTATGGCTGGCACATGCCGGTGAGCGCATGCGGACACCGGTGGGCGGCGTCGGTTCCGCCGGTGCACGGTGGTGTCCGATGCCGGTGCTAGCGTCGGGCCGTGTCCGCTTCCCTCTCCCCCGCCCTCGCCCGACGGGTCGCGCTCGGTGCGCAGGGTCTCGGCGCCCCGCAGCGCTCGACCCCGGCGGGTACCCGCACCCTGCGCTCGACGATCGATCGCCTGGGTCTCCTGCAGATCGACTCCGTCAACGTGTTCGAGCGCAGTCACTACCTGCCGTTGTTCGCAAGGCTCGGCGGGTACGACAAGACACTGCTCGATCGACTCACCCTCGGAGCCGACGCACCGTACCTCGAGTACTGGGCGCATGAAGCCGCCTTCATCCCCCGCGACTCGTGGCCGCTGTTCCGGTGGCGGATGGACGCGCACCGCGCGAAGCATGCCGGCGACGAGACCACCTGGGCGAGCCAGAACACGGAGATGTTGGACTGGGTGCGAGCACTCCTGCGCGTCGAGGGGCCGCTGAAGGCGAGCGAGATCGAGCACGATGCGAACGTCCGCCGCGGACCATGGTGGGGCTGGTCCGATGTGAAACGGGCGTTGGAGGTCCTGTTCCTCTATGGCGAGGTGGTCACGGCCGGTCGCGACCGGTTCGAACGCCGGTACGCGCTGGCCGAGCAGGTGCTGCCGCAGCACCTCCTCGACCTCGAGGTCGCCCGGCCCGACGCGATCCGTGCGCTCGTCGAGCAGGCCGCGGCAGCGCAGGGCGTCGCGACCGTCGCGGACCTCGCGGACTACTTCCGGATCAAGCCGCAGACCGCCGTCCGCCGAGCGGTCGACGAGCTCGTGGACGCCGGTGTCATCGAACCCGTGACCGTGGCCGGCTGGGACCGACGCGGTGGCCCGCAGGAGGCGTGGCTGCACCGCGACGCCCGACGGCCGCGACGGATCGAAGGGGCCGCGCTGCTCAGCCCGTTCGACCCGGTCGTCTGGTTCCGTGAACGCGCCCTCCGCATGTTCGGACTCCACTACCGGATCGAGATCTACACGCCGGAGCCCAAGCGCGTTTACGGCTACTACGTGCTACCGGTCCTCGTCGACGGCGAGATCGTCGCGCGCGTCGATCTCAAGAGCGACCGCCAGGCCGGGGTCCTGCGGGTCCAGTCCGCCTGGTTCGAGCGTGGACACCAGGATGCCGTCGCCAGAGGGCTTCGTCCCGTCGCCGACGACGCGATCGCGGGACGCCTCGCGGAGCTCCTCGCACAGACGGCCCGCTGGCAGGGACTCGACGCGGTGGTCGTTGTCGACCGCGGGACGCTGGCGGCGCCCCTCGCGCATGCGGTCGGTACCCGGCTCCTCCCCGGCTCGCGCGCGTCGGAGATGGGTACTACTCCCCATGCTCAGGAGGCGCAATCACTCTCAGGGGATGCACACCGACTGCTAAGTTGATGAGCACCTTCATGGTCCGAAACGAGGGGAACCCGCCCATGAGCAACGACGACACCACACCACAGCAACCAGGCCGACCGAACCCGGGCGAGCAGCAGAACCAGCCGTCCCAGGGTGACCAGCAGCCCTCGTACCAGCAGGGTCAGCAGCAGCCCAACCCGTACCAGTCCGGCCAGCAGCAGACGCCGAACCCGTACCAGTCCGGACAGCAGCAGACCCCGAACCCGTACCAGCAGGGTCAGCAGGGCCAGCAGAACCCGTACCAGTCCGGGCAGCAGCAGACGCCGAACCAGGCACCCCCGGCTCCCTACGGTCAGCAGACCGGTCAGCAGACCGGCGCCCAGAACCCGTACCAGCAGGGCCAGCAGGGCCAGCAGCCCAACGGCCAGTACGCGACGGCGCAGAACCCGTACGCGACCGGTGCTCCGAAGCAGCCGATGGACCCGAAGCAGAAGAAGCGGATCATCCTGTGGTCGTCGATCGCCGGTGGCGCACTCGTGCTCATCGCCGCCGCCGCCATCACCATCAGCGTGCTGAACACCACGGCGTTCGGCCCGCAGGCGAAGGTCGAGGAATACCTCAAGGCCATCGCCGCCGGCGACGCGAAGCTCGCGACGAGCCTCGTCGCACCGGACCCCTCGATCGTCGGCAGCACCGACGACGAGTCCGCAGCGCCTGAGGAGTCCGCAGAGCCCGAGGCGACCCCGGATCCGTCCGCGTCGGCCGATCCGGATGCGGACGCCGAAGCCGAGGCTCCGGCCGCCGTCAAGCCGACCGCTCTGCTCACCAACGAGGTCCTGAAGGGCGCCGACGAGCGCATCAAGAACCCTGAGGTCGGCCGCGTCTACAACCGCAACGGCGAAGCACGCGTGCAGGTCACGTACGAGCTCGGTGGCAAGAAGTACGAGGACTCGGTCACGCTCGAGAGCGAAGGCAAGCAGTTCCCGTTCTTCGACCAGTGGAAGCTCGCCAGCTCCCTCGTCGGCAGCATCAACGTCTACACCGGTCTCGGTGGCACGGCGTTCAGCGTCAACGGCGTCAACTTCGACGGCGCGTCCGACGAGAGCCTGTTCGCCTACCCGGCCATCTACACGGTCGCACCGCCGGAGAGCAAGTTCCTGCAGGGCGATGCCCAGACCATCACGCTGAGCTCGTACAGCGCCGGCGAGGGTTCGGCCTTCATCGACATCGACGTGACCGCCACCGAGGCACTCACGACCGAGGTCACGAAGCAGGTCGTCGCGATGATCGAGAAGTGCCTCGACGCCACCACGCTCGACACCACCTGTGGCGTCATGCCGGACTGGCAGCAGAAGCAGTTCACGAGTGTCGGCCCGGTGACCTGGACGCTCACCTCTCCCCCGACCGTCGAGGTCGATGAGAGCGGTTCGTACTTCTACACCTCGGACGGCCGGATCGACGGCTCGTTCGACGCCTCCTGGTACGGCAGCGCCGTGGCGGGTCAGCAGGTGTGGGACACGTACCTGAACTTCCCCGGCAAGATCACGATCGACGCCGACGACAAGGTCACGGTGACGTTCGACTCCGACGAGCAGACCGAGTAACGGTTCTCGCCTGAACGCCGAATGGGGCGGCACCTCCGGGTGCCGCCCCATTCGTGTGTCCGAGGCCGGAGGCCCTCGCCTAGAAGCCGCCGCCGATGGTGCTCAGGCGCTTGATCCGTTCGACGAGCGGCGGGTGGGTGCTGAACAAGCGGGCCACCGCGCCGGGCTTCAACGGGTCGGAGATCCAGAGGTGCGCCATGGACGAGTTCTGCTTCGCCATCGGTCGACCGTAGGCGGCGAGCTTCCCCAGTGCGCTCGCGAGCGCTTCCGGGTGACGGGTCGTGAGGGCGCCCGTCGCGTCGGCGAGGTACTCGCGCTGACGTGAGATGGACAGCTGGACGAGCGTCGCGAGCAGCGGTGCCACGAGCATCGCCACGATGCCGATGATGAGCATGACGGGGTTGCCGCCGTTGTTGTTGTTCCGGTTGCCGCCACCCCAGATCGTCATCCGGAGGAGCATGTCGGAGAGGAACCCGATCGCGACGACGAGCCCGAAGACGACCATGGACACGCGGATGTCGTAGTTGCGGACGTGACCGAGTTCGTGGGCCATGACCCCCTCCAGCTCGGCGTCGTTGAGGATCTCGAGGAGGCCGGTCGTCGCGGCCACCATCGCATGCTGGGGGTCGCGACCCGTCGCGAAGGCGTTGGGCGCCGGGTCGGCGATGAGGTACACCTCGGGCATCGGCGTCCCGGTCGTGATCGCGAGGTTCTCGACGATGCGGTACAGCCTCGGGTTGTCGGCCAGCTCGATGCGCTGCGCTCCGGTCATCGCGATGGCTTGCCGTCCGGCGAAGAAGTACTGGATCACCGCGTACACGACGGCCACGACGAGCACCACGATCGTGATCGTCAGGTTCTGGTAGAGATACCCCGCGAGCCAACCGAGGCCGCCGATGATGACCAGGAAGACGACGAAGATCAGGACCGTGTTGAGCTTGTTCCTGGCGATGGCGCGGTACATGGGACTGCGCTACCGCACGTCAGAACTGGACGCGCGGCGGTTCGGCGATCGCCGCGTTGTCGGTGACCTCGAAGAAGTCGTGCTCCGAGAAGCCGAGGCCCTTGGCGAACAGGTTGTTCGGGAACACCTTGACCTTGGTGTTCAGCTCCCGGACACCGCCGTTGTAGAAGCGGCGCGAGGCCTGGATCTTGTCCTCGGTGTCGACGATCTCGGACTGGAGCTGGAGGAAGTTCTGGCTCGCTTGCAGCTGCGGGTAGGCCTCCGCGACGGCGAAGATGCTCTTCAGCGCCTGCTGCATGTGGGTCTCGGCCTCACTCACGGCCGCCGGCCCCTGCGCGGTGAGCGTCTCGGCACGAGCCTTCGTCACGTTCTCGAACACGGCCTTCTCGTGCGCCGCATACCCCTTGACCGCCTCGATGAGGTTCGGGATGAGGTCGGCGCGTCGCTTCAGCTGGACGGTGATGTCGCTCCAGGCTTCCTCGACCCGCACGTTCAGCGTCACGAGCGAGTTGTACGTCACCCAGAAGTAGATGCCGACGATGAGGACCAGGGCGACGACGATGAGGACTGGGATCAGCCATTCCATGAGGATGGGCTCCTTGTGAGTCGATGGAGAGCAGGTCTGCTCATTCTACCTGCGACCCGCCGGTGCCCTTGGGGAGTTCGGAGGAAGCACGCAGCAGGCGTGCAGCGCGGACGCATCGGACACTCGGCGGGCCGTCATTCCCCGAGGACGCGGGCGAGGTACCGGTTCCCGAACAGGCGGCCGGGGTCGAGGCGGTCGCGGAGGCGGACGAATTCGTCGAACCGAGGATAGGCACCACGCAGGGACGACGCGTCACGGCCGTGCAGTTTGCCCCAGTGGGGCCGACCGCCCAACTCGATCATGATCGCCTCGACGGCGCGGAAGTACTCCCCCGGGTCCTCGCGGAAGAAGCGGTGCACGGCGACGTATCCGGTCGCTCGTCCCGATGCTGTGGAGAGCCACAGCTCGTCGGCCGCTGCGACCCGGACCTCGATGGGGAAGGAGATCCGCCACCCCCGCTCCTCGATGAGCGCGCGGATCCGGGCGAACGCGGTCGGGAGGTGCTCGAGCGGCACCGCGTACTCCATCTCCACGAACCGCACCGTGCGGCTGGAGGTGAACACCCGCGTCGACCGGTCGGTGAACTCGCGATCGCCGACGAGGCGGTCCGCGAGCCGGTTCACGCGCGGGACGATGGCCGGCGCGACGGCGCCCGTGTTGCAGAGGACCCGGTAGACCCCGTTGGCGAGGAGCGTGTCGTCGACCCACTTCGCGACCGGGCGGAGTGGTCTGGTGGGCGCGTCACCCGGCAGCCGGTGGTTCGTCTTGGTCAGGGCGGTCGCGGTGTGCGGGAACCAGTAGAACTCGAAGTGGTCGACGGCGGCGGCACGGTCGAGCAGCGTGGGCAGCAGATCGTCGAGCGACTCCGGCCGTTCCACCGCGTGCAGAACGAACGCCGGGACGCACTGCAGCGTGACCTCGACGAGGATCCCGAGCGCGCCGAGCCCGAGCGCCAGCGCTGGGAGGAGCCCTGCCTCCTGCTCGGCGTCCGACGTCAGCAGCTCGCCGTCCGCCGTCACCATCGTCACCCCGACGACCTGCGTCGCGATGCCGCCGAACGCCGACCCGGTCCCGTGTGTGCCGGTGGAGATCGCGCCGGCGACGGACTGCCGGTCGATGTCGCCGAGGTTCGGCATGGCGAGACCGAACGGTTCGAGGAGGCGCGGGATGTCGTGGAGGCGTGTGCCTGCGCGGAGGGTCACCCGGCCACGTTCCCGATCGACCCGGACCAGACCGCTCAGGGCGTCGAGCTCGAGCAGCACACCGGGCGCCACGGCGATCCCGGTGAAGCTGTGTCCGGCTCCGACGGCCTTGATCGGGAGGCCCGCCCCCGCCGCGGCACGCACGAGGCGCTGCACTGCACCGACCGAGTCGGGCCGCTCGACCCGCACGGGCCACGCCCGCTCGGTCCGCGCCCAGTTCGTCCACGCTGTCGTCTTTCCCATCACACGAACCCCTGCCCTTCGCCGCGGTACGTCGGCAGGACGGCCTCCACCCCGTCGTCCCCGACCACGTGGAAGGCGTCCACCCGTTCGCTGAGCTCCCCGGACTTCGTGTGCCGCAACCAGACGCGGTCACCGAGCCGGAGCGACGCCGCCGCAGCCCCGGAGACCGGCGTCTGCACCTCGCCGGCCATCTCCCGCGGGAGCATCTCGAGGCCCTCCGGCCACGCGATGAGCGGGAGGCGGTCGAGCCCTGGCGGACCGGAGGCGACCCATCCGCCGCCGAGGATCGTCGCGAGCTCCGGCGACGGCTTCCGGACGACCGACAGACCGAACGCCGCTGCCGGTGCCGGGGTGAACGCCCGGTAGTGGTCGAAGAGGTGTCCGCCGAAGACACCGCTCCCCGCCGCGATCTCGGTCACCGAGTCGTCGGACGCGGTGAGCTCCAGGGATCCCGTCCCGCCGCCGTTGACGAACTCCAGCTCCGCGACCGCTCGGACCTCCGCGACCACGGCGGCACGACGTTCCCGGAGTTCGGCCCACGAGCGCCGCTGGATCGCGCGGAGCGCAGCCGACCACGCCGGTCGACCCGCGAGGTCGTCCCCCTGCCCGGCGATCTGCGCCTCGTAGGCCATGATCCCGACCAGGCTGAAACCGGGTCGGGCGACGACCGCCTCCGCGAGAGCCCGGACCTCGTCCGGCGTGCGCAGGGGCGAGCGGCGGACACCGACGTGGCCGAGGGCGGGCGCGCGGAACGAGGCGTCGAGCTCGATGCACACGCGGATGCGTGCACGTCGCTCCGGAGGTGTCACCGCGTCGACGAGGTCGAGGTGGTCGAGGGAGTCGATCATGAGGGTGATCCGCGAGGCCGCCCGTTCGTCGGCTGCCAGCCGCGCGATGGCGCCCCGCTCCGCCGTCGGGTAGCCGACCACGATGTCGTCCACCGTCTCGGACAACCAGAGCGCCTCGGACAGGGAGTAGGCCAGCACGCCGGCGTACCCGGGTTGTCTGAGGAGCGCGTCGATCACCGCCCGGACGCGGATGGACTTGCTGGCGACGCGGATCGGTTTCCCCGCGGCCCGTCGGAGCATGTCGTGCGTGTTGTGGCGGAGGGCTCCGAGCTGCAGGACGGCGACGGGCGAGTCGACGTCCGAGACGGCCCGCTCGATGCCGCCCCAGTACCGTCTCGGGTCGAGCCAGGGCATCGGGTCGGACACCCGGCCGCCGGCGGTCAGTTCGATGCTCATCAGCGCACTCCTCGTACTCGGGTGACAGCGACCGCCCCTGCGACGGCGCAGGCCGCGGAGACGAGGTAGAGGCCGGCGAATCCGCCGAGCCAGGCGACGAGGCAGGCGCCGATGAGCGGAGCGACCGCCTGCGGCACCGCCTGGGCGATGTTCATGATGCCGAGGTCCTTGCCGTGCGACGCCGGGTCCGGCAGGACCTGCGTCGCGAGCGCCTGGTCGACCGACATGAAACAGCCGTAGCCGAGCCCGATGAGCGCTGCCGACACGAACCCCATCGGCAGCGAGGGCCAGATCGCGAGCAGGAGTGCGGCGAGCGCCTGTGAGACGGAGGCCGCGACGACGAAGACGCGTCGTCGTCCGATGCGGTCGGACAGCCGGCCGAGCAGGATCGAGGACCCGACGACGAACACCGTGTAGACGACCGTGACCAGCAGGAGGTCGGTCTCGGCGTCGGCGTCCCCCAGCCCGAAGAGTAGGAAGTAGAACAGCAGCGAGGTGCTGAAGGCGTTGCCGAGGTTCACGAGGACGCGGCTGAGCATGGTCCAGGCGAAGTCGGGATGGCGTCGCGGTGAGATCCAGAGGCTCTCCAGGAGCGCGTGAACGGTGAGTGGCACGGGTCGATCACCCATCGGGAGTGGATCGGGCAGCCGGAGGAAGGGCACGACGAGCACGAACAGGAGGACGGCGAGCGCCAGGTACCCCACGACCATCTGGGTGCCGAGCAGGAGCAGGAGGGCGATGCCGAGGATGACCCCGACAGCCTGCGGAGCGGAGATCCACCCCGAGACGAAGCCGCGCTGCCCCACGGGCACCTGATCGGAGATGGTCGCGGTGAGCGCCGCTCCGAGGATGCAGAAGCCGATGATGGCGAGGCACCAGCAGACGCCGATGCCGACGATGCCGGTCTGGAGTCCGAGGAGGACGAGCCCCAGGGCGAAGACGAGCGCACCAGCTGCGATCCACGGTCGGCGTCTCCCGAACCGCGACCGTGTGCGGTCGGACAGGGCGCCCGTCAGCGGATACACGACGATGGAGCAGAGTCCGGCCGCCCCGGCGACGACACCGAATGCGACGACGCTGTCCACCCAGTGTTCGGGAGCGAGCGTCGCGTCGATCTGCGCGGGCAGGAGGAGCTGCAACGGGGCGAGCTGGGCCATCCAGACGCCCAGCCAGGCGACCGCGAAGGCGGCGACCCAGCGCCCGGTGACCCGTCGGTCGGCCGGGTGGTCGACGGCCGCGGTGCCGAGGCCGCTCATCTCTGCCCCGGTTCGGCGAGGGTTGCGACGAGGTGCGCCACCGTCCCGACGAGTCGCCTGGCTTCGGCATCGTCCCGTCGCACCAGCCAGCCGAGTGTCAGCCCGTCGGTGAAGGCGATGACGGTCCGCGCGATCTCGTCGACGGGCTGCGTCCAGGTGCTGCCGCTGACCCTGGCGGCGAGCGCGAGCGACTCACGCGCGAGCTCCTCGTACCGTCGGTACTGCTCGAGCGCGAGGTGCTCGAGGCCCGGCGTCCGCATCGCGTAGGCGCTGAGCTCCTGCATCGCCGCCTCCCGAGCCGGATCGGCGCGGAGGAGGTCGACGTAGCGTTGGAGGCCGGCACGGACGACGGCCTCGAGGGTGGGCGAATGCTCCTGAGTGGCCTCCTCGTCCGTCAGCAGCTCGCCGACGTCGAGGACGACGCGTTCATGCTCGACGACGTGTGCCACCAGTTCGGCGAGGAGCTCGTCTCGGGAGGCGAAGGCGTAGTGGAAGCTGGCCAGCGACATCCCGGCCTCGGCCACGATGGCCCTGGTCGTGGCGGCGGCGACGCCCTCGGCTGCGACGACGCGGAGGGCGGCGCTGATCAGCTCGGCTCGTCGGTCGACAACGGAGATCCTCGGCATCGCAACCCTTCCCGGGGCGCCTGCGGGTCGTGCCGCTCCATCGCGGTCGACCCGACTGGGACGGATGACCCAGTCGCGCCAGTATGGCGGACCACCGGTCGGAGCGCACCTGTCGCGACGGTTTTCCTGAGCGGATCGGCCGAGAATGTGACCCGATCTGGCGCGGGAGGTTGACTTCCCGCGGTGATCTTGGGGGAATGGAGACGGTGACCGGGGAACACGCGCGCGCAGGAACAGGAGTCCGATCGAATCGCTCGATCGGACGCGTCGCGATCCTCCTCGCCGTCTTCCTCTCGGCCGGACTCTGGACGACGACCGTCGCGGGCCCCGCATCGGCGACGCCCGAACCGCTCCCCTCCCCGAGCGAGAGCGCTGCGGCGCCGACCCCACCGCCGCTCGACGGGCCGACCATCACGAGTCCCGATTCCGGTTCCTTCATCGGCAGCGGCGGCACCACGGTCACCGGGACGAAGGACGCCGGCACGGGTGTCCAGCTGCAGGTCGGCGACGGTCTCGAGCCGGTCTGCATCCTGCCGCAGGACGACAGCACCGACTGGTCCTGCTCGATCGACCTGCCCGACGGCGGCGGCCTGCTCATCACCGCCGTCGAGGTCGGCGTCCCGGAGACGCTCTCTGCACAGATCTCCGTGTCCGCGCTCGGCCCGCCGACCATCACCGAGGGGACGCCGAGCAACGGCGGCGTCCGCGGCACCGCCTACCCCGGGGCGACGGTGACGGTCCGCGCCGACTCCGGTGCCACCTGCAGTTTCGCGGCGGACAGCTCCGGAAGCTGGTTCTGCGTGCTGGGCGAGCCGCTGCCGACCGGCGACCTGTCCGTGACGGCGACGCAGCAGGCGTCGTTCAGCGGCAATCAGCGCTCCGACGCGTCCGCTCCGATCGTGCTCACCATCGACCGCGACGCTCCGGCTCCGCCCGTGATGTCCTCACCGACGGCCGGACAGGCGATGCCGATCTCGGCGGCGAGCTACGCCGGCACCGGCGAGGAGGGCGCGACCGTCACGGTCTTCGCCGACTCGACGTCGGTCTGCACGGCGGTCGTCACCGGTGGCGCCTGGAGCTGCTCGGGCGGTGGCGTGCCGGCGGGCGCGCACGTCGTCCTGGCGATCCAGCAGGATGCCGCGGGCAACACGAGCGGGGCGAGTAGGGCGATCACCCTGACGTTCGGCGACGCATCGGCCACGCCCGCCACGCCGGCACCGTCCGCCTCCCCATCGCCGTCCGACGGCACCGAGCCCGCGCCCGCGCCCGGGGCACCCGCTCCGGGAACGCAGCAGCCGACCCCGTCGCCCAGCGGCGAACCGGTGCCCGGCGCCGCCCCACCCAGCGGCGGTGGCGGGCTCTGGTCGGGGACGACACCGTTCACGCAGACCCTCGCCTCCACGATCGACGGCCGCGGCCAGCCGGTCTGGTGGCTCGCCGCCCTCCTCGCCCTCGCTGCGGTGGCGCTCATCGCGATCCCGGCCCGACTCCTCGCGACCTCCATCGCCCCCTGGCGCGCCACGATCGCCGACCGTCGTCGTGCAGCGGTGACCGGGCGCAACCGACCGAGGGACGAGTTCGAGCGGGTCCCGTCCGTCCCACTCCCGAGTCGCACGGCGATGGCCGTCGTGACCGCCGTGCTCGCGGCAGGCATCCTCATGTTCGCGCACCCCGTGAGCGGCCAGCCGGCGTATCTCCGGCTGTGGTTCGCCTCGCTCATCGCCGTGGTCGCGATCAACGTCGTGGGCCTCCTCGCGCAGCTCGTCGTCGCCCGCCGAGCCGGGCTGGGGTCGATGCGCGTCAGCGTCCGTGCCGGCGGCCTGGTGACGGTGGGCATCGTCACCGCGCTCTCACGCCTCCTGGCCCTGCAGCCGGCTCTGCTCTTCGCCCTGCTGACCGAACTCCGGCCGACACGGAGACCCGAAACGCATGAGGCCGGCTCGACAGCCTCGGCGGAGACCGATTCCGATGCCATCACGCCACGCATCGCGGGCCGCCTCGCGCTGGCCCGGATCGCTGCTGCCGCCGGGCTCGGTTCGATCGCTTGGCTCGTGTCGGCGCTGGCCGGCGAGCCGAGCGGCGGCGTGGGCGCGATGCTCGTCGAGGCAGTGAACCTGACCGCGATCGCGGGGATCGGATCCGCGTCGATCGCGCTCCTCCCCCTCGGGCCGCTCGGTGGGCGCGCCATCCTCGCCTGGTCGAGGGCGGTGTGGCTCGGCAGCGCGTTCGTGGGCTTCACGCTGCTGTTCGGGCTCCTGGGACCGACTGCGACGGTTCCGGGTGTGGGTGACACGCTCGTCGGGCTCCTGCTGGGGTCGCTCGCCTTCGCGGCCGTCGGCGCTGGGACGTGGGCCTGGAACCGCCACCTCCGGCCGCTCATCGACGCGCGCTGAACGACGCTCGACGGCCGGTTGGCCCGATCAGACCTCAGCCGGCGTCGGCGGGACGCTCGACCGGCAGGCCGCTGGCGGCCCACTCGGAGATACCCCCGGTGACGTTCACGGCGTCGTAGCCCTGCTGTTCGAGGTAACCCGTGACGCGGGCACTGCGGCCGCCGGAATGGCACATGACGTACACGGTCTCTTCGCGGGGCACCTCGTCGAGGTGGTCGAGGAAGGATGACATCGGCAGGTGTCGGGCACCGGGCACGCTGGCGACGGCGACCTCGTCGGCTTCGCGGACGTCGATGATGACGGCCTGCTCGAGCTTGCTCAGTTCGGTGGGGGTGATCTCCTGCATCGTTTCAGCCTACCGTCGAGGACGTGCGGCCGGGCCGGAAGATGCGGCGGGCAAGCGTGAGGGCGAGGTAACCCGAATACCTCGCCCTCACTTGAGGCGTCTAGCAACCGGTCGACCAAGAAGCTTGCGGCTTCCGGGACCGGCTCACGGGTGACGCCCCCACCTCGAAGGTAGCGGACTCGAGGCACCTTGCGTGACGCAACACCGCCGTGTCGCGTTCGCGTCGTCCGTTTTGTGCACCCCGTTCAGGGGTCAACGCCCGAGGCATCGTTGTCTCAGTGCGCGCTGTCGGGGTCGCGAGGGATGTGGAGCTCACCCGGGTCGACGTCGACGTCGCCGGTGTCGTCCGGACCACCGGTCCCGGGGGCGACGTTGATCATGCCGGAGGCGATGTCTGGATCGCGGACGACGGGCTGCCCGTCGTCCTGCTTGGCCGCAGTCTCCGCCTCGCTGGAGGGGCTGTACGTGCGGTCCTTGCTCGTCTGCTCATCGTCGTTCAGTGCGTGGTCGTGGTCGCTCGGAGTACTCATGCTGAGCACGCTAGTCGCGCTGCCACGCCCGGCAGGGACCCTTGCAGGATCGAGGCGAACGTGCAGACCGCTCAGTGCAGGCGGCGGAGCGATGCCGACGCGATGACGGGTCGCGCGGCCTCGACGTACGACGCCAGCGTCTCGCGCAGTGCCGCCGCGTTGTCGTCGGTCAGGTCGATCTCGTAGTTCTCGCCGTCGATACCGAACCGGACCGTCTCCCCCAGCCCGCGTGGGATGTCGGAACCGTCGAGGTCGTCGACGAGCGTCGTGATCGTGCGGGTAGCCATGCGTCCATCCTTCCATGCGGGAGGCGGTACGCGTCGTACCCCCGGTGGGGTTCGAACCCACACTGCGGCGATTTTAAGTCGCCTGCCTCTGCCAATTGGGCTACGGGGGCGTGCACCTCATCGTATCGAGGCGCCGAACGCCGAGAGGCGCATGCCCCGGCGGACCGGATGACATGCGCCTCTCGAGGAACGGAGCTGGGCTCCGGACCGGACTACTTGTTCGCGCTGACTTCCTCAGCGGGCGTCGCGTAGGCCTGCTCGTCGTCGGCACCGGTCGGGGCGCCGGTGCCGGCAGGAGCCTCGGCGGCAGGCGCCTCGGCGGCTGGCGCTGCGGCCTCGG
>NZ_JACYTW010000031.1:0-44981 GCF_014841395.1 Plantibacter sp. CFBP 13570
ACCGTGCCTGGGCGACGGCCACGGCGCTCCGCCTCGGCATCCCCGAGCGGGCGATGGTCGCCTACGCCGGTGCGGCGCTCGCCGTTGCGGAGACGCAGCCGGGCTGCGGGATCGCCTGGAACACGCTGGCCGCGCTCGGCAGCGTCGAGTCCGGCCACGGCACGATCTTCGGCGGTGCCCTCGACGACGCCGGGCGGGCCGTTCCACCCATCGTCGGCCCGGCGCTCACCGGCACCGAGTTCGATGCCGTCACCGACACGGACCGCGGCGCCTTCGACGGTGACGCCAGATGGGATCGTGCGGTCGGGCCGATGCAGTTCATCCCGTCGACCTGGCAGCGGTGGGGCGCGGACGGGAACGGCGACGGCGTCGCGGACCCGCAGCAGATCGACGACGCGGCGCTCGCCGCAGCGCACTACCTGTGCCACGGTGGCCGTGACCTCCGCATCGAGGCCGATTGGATCGCGGCGATCGGCTCGTACAACGGGGCCGCGTCGTACCTGCAGAAGGTCGTCCACGCCGCGGACACCTTCGCCGCGAACTGATCCCGATCCGGTGTACGAAGCACCCCTCGCGGGATGCTAGTCTCTACTGGTGCCATTTCCGCGTGAGCGGTCTGGTTCGCGCTCCGATAGCTCAGTGGTAGAGCACTTCCTTGGTAAGGAAGAGGTCGCGGGTTCAAGTCCCGCTCGGGGCTCGTTCTCTCCGTCACTGCTCTCGCCGGCATACGGAGAGACGTGGCAGGGTAGCTCAGTTGGTGAGAGCGCACGACTCATAATCGTGAGGTCGAGAGTTCGAATCTCTCTCCTGCTACCAGATCAGCTGTTCAAGAGAGAAGCACCGGAGATTTCTTCGGTGCTTTTCTGTTGGGCCGTGGCGTCCGCTTCTTCGCGCACGACCGCGAGGAGCGGTCCGGTCATCCCAGAGCGTCGTCGAGTTGCCCGAGCCACTGCTGGAACTCGCCCGGACCTGAGAAGTGGACTCCGGCCACCGAAGCGACCTCCTCCGCAGCATCGGGGCCGTCGACGACGAGTGCATACCCGCCGCTATCCAGCGCCACCCTGAACGGAGGCAGGTCCCCACGGTCGTCACCGGCGTATGCGACGACACCCAAGCCATCAGCCCGGATGATTCTGTGCAGCGCCGTCCCTTTGTCCTCATCCAATGGCATCTGCAGCTCTTCGACGCACTTGCCGGGTTCCCGCCTGAGCCCGAATTCGTCGATGACGCGCTCGACGAGCGGCGCCACCAATTGCTCGGCCGCCGCGCGGTCGAGTGCACGGCGCCAGTGGACCGCGACGGCGAGGGACTTCTCTTCGACGTCGACACCGTCGATGCTGTCGAGTTCTCGGTGGAGTTCGCGTGTCGCGGCTTGGACAGCAGCCGTCCACTCCTGGGCTTCGGGCACGACGTCGATGCCGCCGTCGGTGACACGTTCGAGACCGTACGAGCCGTAGAGGTCGACACCGGGGATCATGGCGCGGTCGGCGAGGAAACTCACCGGGCGCCCCGAGAGGAGCGCGACCGTGGAGAGCTTCCCAGCCAGGTTTTCGAGCGTCTGCGCCGTGCCAGGCAGCAGGTCGCTGAGGGCCGGCTCGTCCGTGATCGGGGAGAGGACACCGTCGAAATCCATCACGAGTCCTGCATCCGAACCAGCGGTTATGGCTTGAATCACTTCGTCATCGGAGCTCATCAACCAAGCCTAGCTTCGCCCCGCGGCCGCCGACGGTCGAGCAGTCGCCTGCTCGTCGAATTCGTGCCGGGGTCGGCGGATCCGTTCGACGCGTACTTCGGTCTTCGAGAGGACCTCGAGTCCTTGTTCGGCCGCCCGGTCGACCTCGTGATGGCTTCCGCTGTTCGGAACCCGTATTTCGCTGCCTCGGCCTACGCCGACGCAGTAGATCTGTATGCGGCCTGAATCGGCAGCTCTCCTGTGGGATGCGCGAACAGCGTGGCGTCAGCCCTTCGAAGTCTCGCCGGGGTCGGGTCCCCGTCCCGCACGGAGCAGGACGCCGACGAGCATCGCGGTGCCGATCAGGAGACTCACGCCGGTCAGCACGATACCGATACCGACGACCGAGGTCCCCGGTCCGTCATAGCCCTCGAGCACCGCCGTGCCGGGGTCGTCCGCGCGGTAGATCACCGTGACGACGTCGCCGACGGCGGGTTTGCCGTCGAGGGGCCAGTCCGACCAGACCCACTGTGGCGAACCGTCGGGTGCCAGATAGTCGGTCCTGAACCGGTGGTGAGATGCCTTCCGGCCGTCGTCGACCTCGGTGACCGTCCCACTCGTCCGCTCCCCGTTCTGCAACAGGTCGCTGTCGGCTGCCATCATGAAGGAGCCGACGACCACGGCCACCGGACCGGCCAACAGCATCAGGACGATCGCCACCGTCTGGAACACCCTGCTGTGCAGGAAGCCGCGTGTGTCGCCCGTCGCGCGCTTGCGTGCCATCACCAGTGCGCCACCGTCCCGATTCGAAGCTCCTGCATCAGTGGTTCCCGGTGAGGGAAAGACTCAGCATGATGATGGCGGGCACGATCAGGCCGATCGCGACGCCACCGGCCGCCGCCCAGAGTCCGATGCGGACGTGGGGGCTCATGCGGGGACGCAGACCGAGTTCCTCGCCGATCTCCTTGATCCGCGCGCGTTCGTTCTCGGGGCTGAACGCGATCTCGAACCCGCCGGGGGAGGTTCCGAGCATGATGACCCTGCCGTACCGGACACGGCCGGATTGCCAGGAGAACGACCAGGAGAGGCGCGGCACGAAGCCGGAGACACCAGCCGACCAGCTCATCCGCTTGACCGTGTCGGTGATGCTGAACCGCCGGCGTCGCTCATCGACCCGCACGGTGTAGGTGATGCTGTCGGACACCTCGTTCAGCTGGAGGACGTTCCACCACCGGGCGTCCGCGAGATCGTATCCGACCTGGAACCCGTCGGAAAGCCTGGTGACGGTGAATGGGGTGTTCTGCAGCTCGGCTTCGACGGCCCACTGATAGTCCTCGAGCACACTCATCGGGTGTCGTCGGTTCCGGGCATGCAGCAAGTATGTCAACGGCGCGGGCCTGCGACGTGAATGACGGATGGGGAGAGGTCCCCATCCCGATGCAACCGCACCACCGCCATCCTCTGCCACACTCAGGCCATGGAAAGCGCACCGATCATGGCCTGGACACTGCAGAACGAGATTCCGATCCCCGCCGATGTGACACAGCTGCTCGTGCAGGGTGAGCAGGCCGTTGCAGCGTTCAAGACGTTCCGCGACTCCGCGGTGTTCACGACCAAGCGCCTGATCGTGCGCGATGCGCAGGGCATCTCCGGCAAGAAGGTCGAGATCTACTCCCTGCCGTACAGCTCGATCAACATGTGGTCATCGGAGAACGCCGGAACGCTCGACTGGAACTCAGAGATCGAGCTCTGGACCCGGGCCGGGCACATCAAGGTCAAACTCGCGAAGGGCGTGGACGTCCGTCGTCTGGACAGCCTCATCGCCTGGGCGGTCCTCCAGGCGCACTAGCTGATCGCATCGGCGGGGGACTGGGCTGCCTCATCGCTCCCAGATGCGACGGTAGCCGGGCATGAAGGCGATCATCGCCGCGAGCAGGGTGCCGAGGTTGAGCAGTGGCAGAGCTGGACCGATGGTCCAGGGCGAGTCGGCGTAGACCCCCATCAGCATGACCATCCAGGCGCCGATGTTGCCGAGGATGAGCACGATGATGAAGGTCACCGCGGTCGCTCCCGCTCGCGACGAGACCCGCTTGCCCGCGAGGGTCGGCGCGGTGCAGATCGTGCCGACGATCACGACGATGAGTATCAGGAACGCACTCGCGAACAGGATCGAGGCGGCCTCCGGGTCGCCGTCGTCGTCGCGATCGGCGAATCCCGCAAGGAAGAAGAACAGGTTGAAGGACTCAGGGTCCTCATCCGTCTTCGTCTGGCTCGCGTAGGGGACGAACAGCGAGAGGATGAGGGCGATCTCGAGCAGCAGCATCGGGACCGAGATCAGGATCGACTCGATGCCCGCCACGCGCTCCTCGAGCCGGGTGCGCGCCGCCTGGGCGGCGACCGACTCGGTCGCTGGTCTCTGAGTCGCTGGTCCCTGCTTCGCTGGTTCACTCATCGTTGATCCCCCGGATCGGGAGTCGGGCTCAGGCGTGCCCGACTCGGCTGCCGTGGAGGCGAGCGACCGGTTGCGCCCTCGACCTCCGACGTGGTCATGGTAGCCGCGATGGGCCGACCCTGCCGGAGCCGTGCCGGGTGGGGTCAGGCGGCGTCCAGCTCGGCCGGAAGCTCCTCGCGCAGCGCGGGGCAGTGCTCCGGTGTCGGGTGGAGGGTGATGTCGATGACCGCTTCCAAGCGGGCGCGTGCTGCTTCGAGGTCGGCCAGTTGCGCGGTGATGCGGTCGCGTTCGGTCCGGAGCAGCTCCAGAGACTCCGGCGTCGCGACTCCCGCATCGACACAGGGGAGCAGTTGGACGATCGTGCGGCTCGGCAGCCCGGCGGCGAAGAGCTGCTGCACGAGCTCGACGCGTTCCACCGCCGCTCGTTCATAGGTCCGTTGGCCAGTCGTCGTGCGGGTGGCGGTGAGCAGCCCCTGCTCCTCGTAGTACCGGAGCGAGCGGACGCTCACCCCGGTCCGAGCCGCGAGATCTCCGATGCGCATCGAGCTTCCGTTCCTGGCTTGCACCTGACATTGATGTGAGGTCTTAGCCTAACCAGGCTGCTGCGGGATCGCCCCGCACGCGGAAGGGAATCATGGACATCGCAGGATCCGTCGCACTCGTCACCGGCTCGAACCGGGGCATCGGCCGCCGGTTCGTCGTGCAACTGCTCGAGCGCGGCGCGTCGAAGGTGTACGCCACCGCGCGGCGCCCGGAACTCGTCGACATCCCGGGCGTGGAGGTGCTGCAGCTCGACATCACCGATCAGGCGTCCGTCGCTGCGGCGGCCGAGATCGCGACCGACGTCACGTTGCTCGTCAACAACGCCGGGATCGCGACGCAGGGCTCGATGCTGACCGGCGACCTCGCGGACGCTCGGCGGGAGATGGACACGCACTACTGGGGCAACCTCGCCATGGTGCGTGCGTTCGCGCCGGTGATCGAAGCGAACGGTGGAGGGACGATCGTCAACGTGCTCTCCGCCCTGAGCTGGTTCGCCCACCCCGGCTCCGGCGGATACGCCGCGGCCAAGGCTGCGGAGTGGAACATGACGAACGCGGTGCGTCTGGAACTCGCCCCGAAGGGTGTCACGGTGCAGGGGCTCCACCTCGGGGCCGCCGACACCGACATCATGGCCGGCTACGACGGCCCCATGGTCGACCCCGCGGACGTCGCACGGGCGAGCCTCGACGGCGTCGCGGCCGGCGCTTCCGAGGTCGTCGTCGACGACTGGAGCGCGATGGTCAAGGCGTCGCTCGCCCACGACCCTGACGCGTTCTACGCGCAGTTCGCCTGAGCATGGAGCCTGGGCGCTGTGCAGGAGACGTGCACGGTGCAGAATGGAGGAAGCCCCCGAGCAGTTACGGTCTGCTCGGGGGCTTCCTCATGCCGGCGTGGGTTACCGCGCGGCCGCGACGAGGTCGGCGATGCGCTGGCCTCGTGCGTTCGCCTCGGCGACGAGCGTCGTGACCTGGTCCTGGGTCAGGCCGGTGACCTGGCCGTACGCCTTCGTGTTGGCGGCGATGGAGAACCCCTGCCCGCCGCTGGTGGACGTGTACATCGTGCCGAACGTCTCGGTGACGAGCGCGATGGTGCCGCCTGGCACGCTGATGATCTTGGGCATGTCTGACTCCTTGAGTGG
The DNA here is from genome assembly GCF_014841395.1 of Plantibacter sp. CFBP 13570. NCBI lineage: Bacteria > Bacillati > Actinomycetota > Actinomycetes > Micrococcales > Microbacteriaceae > Plantibacter > Plantibacter sp. CFBP 13570. The sequence goes on from NZ_JACYTW010000031.1 coordinate 5,806, forward strand.
GTGTCCAGGGTCGTCGCCGTTCAGACGAGCGTTGATGAACGGATACGGATCGGTGGTGACGCCGATGTCGGCGTTGTTCCACGTTCCGTCCGCGGTGAAGGTGATGGTGAGGTGCAGATGGGCTCCGCTGGAAGCGGATCCGGTGTTCCCGACGACACCGACGGGTTCACCACGGACGATCGCCGCGCCGACCTGGTGCGGTGAGGCGGCCGCCAGGTGCGAGTAGCCCGAGTACATGCCGTCGGGGTGGGCGATGACCAGGACGTTGCCCAGGGCCGCGTTCCACCGGTTGGCGGAGACGACGCCGGCAGCGACCGCCGGGATCGCGGCTCCGGCGCCGGGCTGGTAGTCCAGCCCGCGGTGCGGTTGGGTCCGCCCGCCGGCCATCGATCCCCAGCCGTCGGCGAGGTCGATCTGAGCGAACGGGTGCTGATACTTGAGAACCATGAGGCTCCTTTCGTGGTGCCGATGGGGATGCCCCCGAGCAGTTACGGTCTGCTCGGGGGCATCGGGTGGGGCTCCTCGGCTCAGAAGCCGATCTTGGTGCCCGGGTAGACGGCCCAGAACGCGTTCCACTGAGCAGTGGTGAGCTGGGACGCGTACTTGTCGCGCAGCGCCGTGTTGTTCGGGTTGGTGGGCGAGATGCCGTAGACCTGCACGTGAGCGGTGATCGCCCCGTCCACGTCCATGTTGCCCGCGAGCTTCACGGCCTTGCCGTCCGGGTACACGAGGGCGATCGCGAGGGTGCCCGCGTTCTCCTTCTGGTAGTCGCGGACGATCGATGCGTTCTTCGTAGCTGCCATTTCGTCGAATTCTTCCTGAGTCGGGGCGGTCGGTCCGCCGGTGTTGCCTGGGTCGTCGCCGTTGAGGCGATCGTTGATGAACTGGATCGGATCGGTGTGATCGATCCAGTGGGAGCCTCCGCCCGTCGCGCCGGACTGGTTGAGCCCGATGGTGAGGTGGAGGTGGGCGCCGAAGGAGTACTCGCCGGTGTTACCGATTCCTCCGAGGATCTGCCCTCGCGTGACGGCGGTGCCGATGGCGAGCGGGGACTGCTGGTACATGTGGCAGTACCCCGAGAACGCGCCGTCAGGGTGCGCCAGGACGACAAGCCATCCGAGCCCTCCGCTCCGGTAGTTCTCGACGACGGTTCCGGCAGCGACCGCGGGAATCGGCGTGCCCTCCGGGAAGCCGTTGAAGTCGGCACCCCGATGGTTTGAGCCGCCGGCTCGTGGGGCGTTGTACCCGTCGCTGCTGTCGTAGTGGCTGAGATCGAATGGGTATTGATACTTCAGGACCATGAGCCCTCCTTTCTGTTCGTGGAGGAGATGTCCTCCGGCATTCGAGCGTCGATGGGCGCCCTCGAGACGTTACGGTCGGCTCGAAGGCGCCGTTCACTGAGCAGGTTCAGGTGAGGTTGGTGATGTTGCGGTACGTTCCCACGATGCTCGGCGCCTGCAGGTCGGGGATCTCGATGATGCCCTGTGCGCGCAGCAGATCCACCGCCGGCATGCTCTTGACGTTCCAGTAGGCGCGAGCGCCGTGGTCGATGACGATCCAGTGCACACCTGCGCTCTCGTTGGCGCCGTTGATGGGGATCCTTGCGAGACGAATCATGTCGTCCTCCTTCGGTTTGGGTGGTGCGGTGATGGGGTCGTCGCCATTGAGGCGAGCGTTGATGAATGCGTACGGGTCGACGGTGACGTTGATGTCGCCGTTGTTCCAGGTCCCGTCCGCGGTGTGGGTGATGGTGAGGTGCAGATGCGCAGCGCGTGACGCCGTGCCGGTGTTCCCGACGTAGCCGACGTGCTGGCCCCGCGTGATCCCCGTCCCAAGCGCGTGCGGCGATCGGTCACGCATGTGTGAGTATCCCGAGTACATGCCATCTGGATGGGCGATCACGAGGACGTTTCCGAGCGCGGAGTTCCAGCCGTTGTGCGACACCGTCCCGGTTGCCACTGCGGGAATCGACGCGCCTGCCCCAGGTTGGTAGTCGACGCCTCGATGAGCCTGTGTGCGCCCATCCGCCCAGGAGCCCCAGCCGTCTGTCGCCTGATCCGTCTGTGCGAACGGTTGCTGGTACTTCAAAACCATGAGCCCTCCTTTCTGTTGATGGAGGAAGTGTCCTCCGACATTCGAACGTGTGTTCGAGAGAGACTCTACGACGATCTCGTCGTCTTGTCCAGTTCATTTTGCCGATTCATCATGAATTTCTTTCTTCAGTGGCAGATTCAGTGCCTGAATCGAATCGTCCGTGGCGGGGTGTGGATCCTGCTCTCAGTCTCGTCAGGAACCCGTTCACGCCGGGGATCGCCATGATCCGCGCCAGCGCTGCGGCGATTGCCGCCGTCGTGGCCACGGCCGCCGCCGCCCAGGCGTAGACGTCGTCCGGAAGGAGCTCCCGGATCGCCTCCAGGAGTTGTGGCGCGATGATGCTCGCGGTCGTGATGCAGGCCACCGAGCTCAGGATCACGGCCGCGGTCGTCTGGATCACGGTGCGGATGATCCGCTGTGCAGGAAACGGGACGGGCGGTGGTGTCGGTGGTGTGGGCGGTGGTTCCGGTGAGGTCCGGTGTTCGGTCATGGTGCCTCCTCAGGCGTCGTGGGTGGTGGTGTACGACCCGGATGGTTTCCAGAAGTTGTCTCATCTGGCATCATTCAGGTCGGAGGTGACACTATAGAGCGCACAAGGCAGGTTTTCTGCCGTTCCCGACAGGGTTTCTGGCTACGATCGGAACGTGAACGCAGCAGAGGCGATGGTCAATCAGGCGTTGGCGGACGAACTCGTGGCCGCCTACAAGCGGCGACGCATGAATCAGCGCGCCCTGGCTGAGGCGACCGGGATGAGTCCGACGACACTGCAACGTGTCCTCGCCGGTCGCAGCGAGATCAGCGGCCCGACCTTCGTCACGCTCTGCGCGGCGACCGGCGCCGATCCGGTGCGCCTCCTGGCCGACGCACTGCAAGCCGTCGGGGGGATGAGTCGGATCGAGGCCGAACTGCAAGCGAGCGACGATGAGCGTGTGGCTCCCGTGTCGGACACCACTGCTACGAATGACGAGCTGGATCGCAGACGCCGGCAGAGGGAAGCTGCGTCGTGGACGACGGAGCAGTTGGAGGGGGAACGTGGGGCGGCAATCACCGATGGAGAACTGGAGCAACCCGAGCCGGAAGCCCCGTGAGCGTGGACGCGCCTACGACCCGTATGCGCACGCGGAGGAGCTCGGTCTCGCCGTGATCTTCCGGCCCCTGCGGGTGTCCCATGAGCGCTGGCTGCCGTCCGCGCACACGATCGTCATCCAGGAGTCGCTCCGGTCCGTCCATCGGCGGAACGCCCTCGCCCACGGCATCGCGCACTGCGTGCTCGGCCACGAGGACGACCGACCGAAGCACGAGGTGCAGGCCGACCGCTTCGCCGCGTCGAACCTCATCGACCTCGACGAGTTCCGGGCCATCGCGCGCTGGGCACCGGACCTCGAGCATCTCGTCGCGGAACTCGGCGTCACGAAGCGTCTGGCCCGGGCGTTCGTCGCGCAGCATGCGGATCTGTCCCGGCACGCCGACCTCGCGTAGCGGCGCGCGCATACTGGGACCATGACCGACGAAGCCGCACCGGACCCGACGCCTGCGGCAGCCGTAGACGACGACCTCCTGGAGTCGACGATGCTCGACCTGCTGGGGAAGCGGGCCGCGACCTCGTCCATCTGTCCGTCCGACGTCGCTCGAGCGGTCGGTGGCGACGACTGGCGAGCGCTGATGGACGACACCCGCCGGGTCGCCTGGCGCTTGGTCGAAGAAGGACGGGTGCGGATCACGCAGGGCGACGAGGCGGTCGACCGCGAGACGGTCCGCGGCCCCATCCGGATCCGATGGGCCAAGGACGCCGACGTCGAGTCGTGCGCCCCCTGTCGTCCTGAGACCGGAGGCGCTCGGTCCGACGCCGGTTAGGCTGGAGACATGACCATCGCCCTCGTCCGTCACGGACAGACCGCCTGGAACTTCGAACGACGGCTGCAGGGCACGACGGACATTCCCCTGAACGACACCGGGCGGGAGCAGGCGGCCACGGTCGCCCCTCGGCTCACCGGCACCTGGGACGTCGTCGTCAGCTCCCCGCTGGGGCGCGCACGCGAGACCGCGCAGATCATCGCGGACGCGCTGGGTCTCGAGCTCGGCCCCACCTACCCCGACGTCGTCGAGCGCCACTACGGCGACGCCGAGGGCGCGACGGCGCAGATGGTCCTCGAGAACTGGCCAGACCACCAGTACCCGAACCTCGAGACCGAGGAGTCGGTCATCGAACGCGGACTCCGCGGCATCGACGCCATCGCACGCGACTTCCCCGGGCAGAACGTCCTCGTCGTGAGCCACGGCACGCTCATCCGACTCACGCTCAGCCACCTCTCCGGTACGACGGTCCCGCCGCTGGAGAACTGCTCCGTGTCGGTCATCGAGGCGACGGACTCCGGTTGGTCGCTCCTGGACGCCGGTACCGCTCGCACGACGCCCTCGCTCGAGACGGCGCTGTCCGGCTCCAGCGCGCAGTGAGCGGGAGCGACCCGACCGGCCGTCCGGTCCGCTCCCCGTCGGGCATCGCCTGGCTCATCGGCATCGGACTGACCGCCGGATTCCTCTCCGGGCTGTTCGGGGTCGGCGGCGGCATCCTCATCGTCCCCGCCGTCGTCTTCCTGCTCGGCTTCGGCCAGCGGCTCGCCGCCGGAACGTCGCTCGCGGCGATCGTCCCGACCTCGCTCGTCGGCGTCGTGTCCTACGCGGTGAACGGCACCGTCGACTGGGTGGCGGCGATCCTCCTGGCGGTCGGCGCGATCGGCGGCGCACAACTCGGCAGCTACCTCCTCTCCAAGCTCCCCAAGAAGGCGCTCCAGTGGGGCTTCATCGGCTTCCTGCTCGTCGTGGTGGTCTCGCTGTTCCTCATCGTCCCGTCCCGCACAGCCGAGATCGATCTGCACGTCGGCTCGATCATCGGCCTCATCGTGCTCGGCTTCCTGACCGGCGTCCTGTCGGGGCTGCTCGGCATCGGCGGCGGGGTCGTCGTCGTGCCGATGCTCATTCTCTTGTTCGGCGCGAGCGACCTCATCGCGAAGGGCACCTCGCTGCTCATGATGGTGCCGACCGCGATCTCCGGCACCATCGGCAACGTCAGGCGAGGCAACGTCGACCTGACGGCCGCAGCGATCATCGGTGTCGCCGCCTGCACGACCACGGCCCTCGGCGCCATCGTCGCGTCGGTCGTCCCGCCGTTCGTCGGCAACCTGCTCTTCGCGGCGTTCCTCGTGGTCATCGCCATCCGCATGGTGTTCCAGGCGCTCAAGCGCTCCTGACCGACCCTCGCCGGTCCATCCGTGCCCGGTCGTCGAGCCGAGGCAGCGGGTAGGCTGGAGGGCGTGTCAGTGAACCCAGAGCTCGCCGGTCGGGTCTTCCCGCCCGTCGCCCCGTACCTGGTCGGACGCGAGAAGATCCGCGAGTTCTCGCGGGCCGTCTTCGCGACGAACCCGATCAACCTCGACCCGGAGGCGGCCCGCGCCGCAGGATACGCCGACGTCGTGGCGCCGCCCACCTTCGCCGTCGTCGTCCAGGAGCACACGCTCCAGCAACTGCTCGCCGCACCCGACGCGGGTATCGACTTCACCCGGGTGGTCCACGGCGACCAGCGCTTCGTGCACCACCGTCCGATCGTCGCCGGCGACGAGCTCACCGCGCAGCTGACCGTCACCGCGGTGAAGTCCCTGGGCGGCCACTCGATGGTGACGTGCGACTCGGTCATGACCGACGCCACCGGCGAGCCGGTGGTCACCGCGACCTCGACGCTCGTGGTGCGAGGAGACGAAGGATGAGCGACGTGCAGCAGACCCCGACCATGCCGGCTGTCGGAGACGTCGTCGCGGAGCGGACCGTCCACCTGACGCGCGACGCCCTCGTGCGGTACGCCGGCGCCTCCGGAGACTTCAACCCCATCCACTACCGCGACGACGTCGCCGCATCCGTCGGGCTGCCGGGCGTGCTCGCCCACGGCATGCTGACGATGGGGATCGCGGCCCAGCCGGTGGTCGACTGGATCGGCGACCCCGGTCGGGTGCTCGAATACCAGGTGCGGTTCACCCGACCGGTCGTCGTCGACCCCGAGACCGGTGCCGACCTCCAGATCGTCGCCAAGGTCGGCAAGGTCGACGAGGAAGCCAACACCGCGCGCGTCGACCTCACCGTCACCTACGCCGAGCAGACGGTGCTCGGCAAGGCGCAGCTGGTCATCAGCTTCGCCTGACCCGGAGGATCATGAACGACGCCATCCGTCTGAGCGAGCTCACCACCCTCGGGGTGGGCGGGCCCGCCGCCGCCTTCGTGGAGTGCACGAGCGAGGCTGAGCTGATCGATGCCGTGCTCGACGTCTGGAACACCGACCAGCCGTGGCTGCTGCTTGGCGGCGGGTCGAACCTGCTGATCGGCGACGAGCCCCTCGACGCGACCGTCATCCGGGCGGCGAACCGCGGCATCGAACGCCTCGACGCGCCGTCCGGCCGTGTCCGCCTGCGGGTGCAGGCCGGTGAGGACTGGGACGCGCTCGTCGCCTTCACCGTGGAGCACGGCTTCGCGGGCATCGAGGCGCTCTCCGGCATTCCGGGATCCTGTGGGGCTGCCCCCGTCCAGAACATCGGCGCCTACGGGCAGGAGATCGTGTCGTCGCTCGTCGCCGTCGACCTGCTCGACGAGGAGTCGCAGACCGTCGAGCGCGTTCCGGCCGCGGAGCTCGGGCTCGGCTACCGGACGTCGGTCTTGAAACGCCACGGTGGCGGAGAGCCTGAGCGCTCCGGCGTGGTCGTGGCGATCATCATCGACCTCGACGACGTCGGCGTCGACGGCCTGGCCGCACCGGTCGCCTATCAGCAGCTCGCCTTCGCGCTCGGCGTGGAGGTCGGCGAGCAGGTCCGCCTGGCCCAGGTGCGTACGACCGTGCTCGCGCTCCGGGCGTCGAAGGGCATGGTGCTCGATCCCGACGACCACGACACCGCCAGCGCCGGTTCGTTCTTCACGAACCCGATCGTGTCGGAGCACGTCGCCCGATCGCTGCCGGGAGACGCCCCGTGGTGGCCGGTGGACCCGGCGGCCGACGACGACACCGAGTACGTCTTCCCGCTCGGCGAGGTCGTCAACCCGCCCCGACCGGCTCCTGTGGAGCGCCTCGCGAAGCTCTCGGCGGCCTGGCTGATCGAGCGGGCCGGCGTCCGTCGCGGGTTCGCGCTCCCCGGATCGCACGCTGCGGTCTCCACGAAGCACACGCTCGCCCTGACGAACCGGGGCGGGGCGACCGCCACCGAGATCGCCGAGCTCGCGAGATTCGTGCAGGCGCGCGTCCACGCCGAGTTCGGCGTCCTCCTGCAGCCCGAACCCGTGGTGGTCGGCGTCACGATCTGACGCTGATGCGAGGTCCGCTCGCCCGGAGACGAGCGAGCGGACCTCGGGTCAGGACGCGAACAGGCGCTGGAGACGCTGGACGCCCTCGAGGAGCTGGTCGTCGCCGAGCGCGTAGCTGAAGCGCAGGTAGCCCGACGGCCCGAACGCCTCGCCGGGCACGGCCGCGACCTCGGCCTGGTCGAGCATGAGGTCGGCGAGTTCGAGCGACGTCGTGGGCGTCACGCCGCCGAACGTGCGGCCGAGCAGCGCCGTGACGTCGGGGTAGACGTAGAAGGCGCCCTGCGGGGTCGGCGTCTCGAAGCCGTCGATCTTGTTGAGCTCGCCGACGATGAGCTTGCGACGGCGGTCGAACGCCTCACGCATCGCCTCAGCGGCGTCCTGCGGACCGGTGAGGGCCGCGATCGCCGCGCGCTGCGCGATGTTGTTCACGTTGCCGGAGAGGTGCGACTGGAGGTTGCCGAGCGCCTTGATCGCGTCCGCCGGGCCGACGGTCCACCCGACGCGCCAGCCCGTCATCGCGTACGTCTTGGCGACGCCGTTGACGAGGAGCGTCTGCTCGGCGAGCTCGGGCACCGCTTCGACGATCGACGTCGCGCGGACGCCGTCGTAGGTGAGGTTCTGGTAGATCTCGTCGGTGATGACCCAGATGCCGTGCTCGAGCGCCCACTCGCCGATCGCCTTCGTCTGCTCCGGCGAGTAGACGGACCCGGTCGGGTTCGAAGGGGAGACGAACAGGAGGACCTTGGTGCGCGGGGTGCGCGCCGCCTCGAGCTGCTCGACGGTGACCTGGTAGTTCTGCGAGGCGTCGGCGAAGACGTCGACCGCGACACCGTCGGCGAGCGCGATGGCCTCGGGGTAGGTGGTCCAGAACGGAGTCGGCACGATGACCTCGTCGCCCGGGTTCAAGAGGACCTGGAACGCCTCGTACACCGACTGCTTGCCGCCGTTGGTGACGATGACGCGGCTCGGGTCGACCTCGAGACCGGAGTCGCGGCGCGTCTTCTCCGCGATGGCGGCGCGGAGGTCGGGCAGGCCGGCCGCGGGGGTGTACCGGTGCGCCTTCGGGTCGCGGGCGGCGACGAGCGCCGCTTCGACGATGTGCTCGGGCGTCGGGAAGTCGGGCTCGCCCGCCGCGTAGGAGATCACGGGCCGGCCTTGCGCCTGCAGCGCCTTCGCCTTCGCGTCCACCTTCAGCGTGGCGGACTCGGCGATCGCTGAGATCTTCGTGGACAGGCGGGGCGTGGGAGTCGATTCAGGCACGAGTCCGAGCGTACCGAACCCGGTGTCGCGAGGACAGTGCGTGACGCCGTCGCTCGGCGGTTACACGGATCGGGTGCGGTCGATGGCGGCGCCGGCCCAGGCGACGCCGATGCCGATGAGTCCCGAGACGATCAGGAGGAGTTCCTCACGGACGACACCCGACCAACCGGTGTAGCTCAGCCGTTCGGCCAGTGTTGGAAGGACCGCGAACGCGAGGAGCAGGATCAGCGTCGGCCAGGATCGTCCGCGGACGATCAGCCATGCGGCCGCGCCTGCGAGTCCACCGAGGGTCACGGCGAACGACGCGAACAGCAGGAACGGCGGCGTCGAGATGCTCGCCGTCGCGGATCCCACGACGTGGAACGCGAGACAGGCCACGACGACCGCGGCCGCGATCAGCCGACGACCAACCGATACCGGGGCGAGTGACACACCTCCGAGGAGGACGGCGCCGGCGACGACGAACTCGAGGACGAAGTTCCCGATCACCTCCGTATCGCTGGCCGGCTGCAGCCACATGACGTTCAGGGGTGCGCGCATGACGAGGTACGCTCCGAGGATGATCGCGACGAGCGAGGCGCCGTAGCGGCTCGAGGCGTTCCATCGATGCGCCTGCTGGAGTGCCGACGACGGCCCACCCGGCGACATGTTCCCGACGGTCGATGCTTCCTGCACGTTCTGGGTCATACGCCCGACTCTACGGGGGCCCGTGCGGACCGGACAAGGGCGCTGGAACCGCCGTGCGTCGGTCCACAACTCCTGCGCCAGCACCGACGGCCTCGACCGCCGCGCGTGGACGGCGCGCGGGCCGGAGCTGACGGTCCATGGAGAGCAGGAGTTGTGGACGTGGTGCACCTACGCGGGGTCGACGAGGTACCGCGTGTACGCCGGGACGGTGAGGAAGGTCGGGAACTCGTCGCGGAGTGCCACCTCGCGGAACAGCTCGGCGGCGTCGTCGAAGCGGTCGTCCGCGGTGCGGGGCAGCGAGGCGAGGAGCTCGTCGAGGAGGTCCTCGACCCGCTCACGGGTGATCGGACGGCCGTCGTCGGTCGCGACGTCCTGGTGGATCCACTGCCAGACCTGCGATCGGCTGATCTCCGCCGTCGCCGCATCCTCCATCAGCCCGTCGATGGCCGCGGCGCCGATCCCGCGGAGCCAGGAGTCGAGGTAGCGGACGGCGATCGACACGTTGTCGCGGAGACCGGCGTCCGTGACCGCGCGACCGATGCGGACGTCGAGGAGCTGCGCTGGTGTCACCGACACGTCCTCCCGCAGGCGGTCGAGCTGGTTCGGACGATCACCGAGGACCGCGTCGAACTCGGCCCTGGCGGTCTCGATGAGGTCCGGGTGCGCCACCCAGGTCCCGTCGAAGCCGTCGCCCGCCTCGCGGCGCTTGTCGGCCGAGACCTTCTCGATCGCGCGCGCCGTCGCCTCCGGATCGCGCCGGTTCGGGATGAACGCGGACATCCCGCCGATCGCGTGCGCACCGCGGCGGTGGCACGTCTGCACGAGGAGTTCCGTGTAGGCGCGCATGAACGGCACCGTCATCGTCACCTCGCTGCGGTCGGGCAGGACGAACCGGGCACCGCGCCCCCGGTAGTTCTTGATGATCGAGAAGATGTAGTCCCACCGACCGGCGTTGAGACCGGCGCAGTGGTCGCGGAGCGCGTACAGGATCTCGTCCATCTCGAACGCCGCCGGCAGCGTCTCGATGAGCACGGTGGCGCGGATCGTCCCATGGTCGAGACCCAGGCGTTCCTCGGTGAACGTGAAGACGTCGTCCCAGAGCTGCGCCTCCTCGCTCGACTCCAGCTTCGGGAGGTAGAAGTACGGCCCGCGGCCGGCGTCGATGAGCGGGCGGGCGTTGTGGAAGACATAGAGGCCGTAGTCGACGAGGCTCCCGGAGGCCGCCATCGCCGCCCCGGATCGGTCGATGAACCGCAGGTGCTTCTCCACGAGGTGCCAGCCGCGCGGGCGCATGACGATCGTCGGCGTCTCCGTCGCGGTGACGCGGTACACCTTCCCCGTCTCGTTCGTGAACGTCAGCTCGCCGCGGACGGCGTCGCGCAGCGAGAGCTGACCACCGATGACGTTGGCCCACGTTGGGCTCGTCGCGTCCTCCTGGTCGGCGAGCCAGACGTTCGCGCCGGAGTTGAGGGCGTTGATCGTCATCTTCGGATCGGTGGGGCCGGTGATCTCGACCCGGCGGTCCTCGAGACCTGGCCCGGCGCCGGCGACGCGCCAGGAGCGGTCCTCCCGGATCGACGCGGTGTCATCGCGGAACCGCGGGTCGCGGCCGTTGCCGATCTCGAAGCGTCGGCGCATGCGCTCGGCGAGGCGGTCATGGCGCGCACCCGCGAACCGCTGGTGCAGGTCCGCGAGGAAGGCGAGCGCGTCCGGGGTGAGGATCTCCTCGTACCGGTCACCGAGACGACCGACGACCTCGATGGCGGGGCCGGTGCGCTGCGTGGGCACCGGCCCGGTGGTGGGTGTGGACGGGGAAGCGAGCAGGGTGTTCATGGGGTGACTCCGTTTCGGATGGTCGTGCGTCGGATGGGTCCTTCGAGCGGTCCCTGAGCTTGTCGAAGGGCGGGGCTGGTGTGGATCAGTGGAACTGTTGTTCCTCGGTCGATCCGGCGAGGGCGAGGGTGGCGCTGCCGGGGTTGAGGGCGGTCGCGACCAGGTCGAAGTAGCCGGTACCGACCTCCCGCTGGTGCTTGGTGGCGGTGTAGCCGCTGGCTTCTGCGGCGAACTCGGCTTCCTGGAGGTCGACGTAGGCGCTCATCGCCCGCTCCCGGTAGTCGCTCGCCAGGGTGAACATCGAGTGGTTCAACGCGTGGAAGCCGGCGAGGGTGATGAACTGGAACGCGTATCCCATGGCGGCGAGCTCCCGCTGGAAGGACGCGATCTGCGCATCGTCGAGGAGCGACTTCCAGTTGAACGACGGCGAGCAGTTGTAGGCGAGCAGCTTGCCCGGGAACCGCTCGTGGACGGCCTCGGCGAACCGCCGGGCGAGGTCGAGGTCGGGTTCCGCGGACTCGACCCAGAGCAGGTCGGCGTACTCCGCGTAGGCGAGGCCGCGTGCGAGCACCGGACCGATGCCGTTCTCCACCTCGTAGAAGCCCTCCGGGGTCCGGTTCCCGTTCAGGAACGGCAGATCGCGTTCGTCGATGTCACTCGTGAGGAGCGTTGCTGCCAGCGCATCGGTGCGGGCGATGACGATGGTCGGGACACCGGCGACGTCCGCCGCCAGCCGGGCCGCATTGAGGGTCCGGATGTGCTGGCTCGTCGGTACCAGCACCTTGCCGCCCATGTGGCCGCACTTCTTCTCAGCCGCGAGCTGGTCCTCCCAGTGGACGCCCGCGGCGCCGGCCTGGATCATGCCGGCCATGAGTTCGTAGGCGTTCAGCGGTCCACCGAAGCCGGCTTCGGCGTCGGCGACGATCGGCGCGAGCCAGTCGATCGCCTCGGGTCCCGGCGTCTCCCCGACAGCTCGCTCGGCGAAGTCGATCTGTTCGGCCCGGAGCAGCGCGTTGTTGATCCGCCGGACGACCGCCGGAACCGAGTTCGCCGGGTAGAGGCTCTGATCGGGGTAGGTCTGCCCGGAGAGGTTCGCGTCGGCGGCGACCTGCCAGCCGGAGAGGTAGATCGCCTGCAGGCCAGCCCGGACCTGCTGCACGGCCTGGTTGCCGGTCAGCGCGCCGAGGGCAGGCACCCACTCCTCGGTGTGGAGGAGGTTCCACAAGCGCTCCGCCCCTCGGCGGGCGAGCGTCGGCTCCTCCCGGACACCGCCGCGCAGGCGGACGACGTCCTCAGCGGTGTAGTCGCGGCGGACCCCGTCCCAGCGCGGGTCGGTGTCCCACTCGCGCTGCAGTTCCTCGGCCGTCTGCGTCTGGTCGCCGGCGCGGAGGGGCGTGCGGTGGTCGGTCGGTCGGGTGGCTTCGTTGCTCACGATGACTCCTGTGGTGTCGAGGTCGGTGGGGCGGGTCGTGCTGTGGGAACGATCCTGCGCTCGCCGCAACCCCGACGGACGTCATCCGTGGACAGAAGAACGGCCGACCTTCTGTTTGCCGGAACAACCGGCGCGTGTGAGCATGATCACCATGACCAGCACCGCCGCTGCTCCACCCGTCTCCGCCACCGCTGGTGACGGACCTGCTCCGCACGCGGACGCCCTCGTCCTCGGTCGCCGGATCCGCGATGCCCGATCCCGTGCGGGCCTCACCCTCGACGAACTCGCACAGGCGATCGACCGCGCACCGTCGCAGGCGTCGGCGATCGAGAACGGGCATCGGGAGCCGAGCCTGTCGATGCTCCGCGTCATCGCCGCGGCCCTCGGCACCACCGTCGACGACCTCCTCCGTGACGAACCGCCGAGCGACCGGGCCGCGCTCGAGATCGCCGTCGAGCGTGCCCAGCGGGGGCCCGTCTTCTCCGCCCTCGGGATCGCGCCCATCCGCGTCTCGAAAGGGACAGCGGACGAGACGCTGCGCACCGTGCTGGCGCTGCACGACGAGGTCGCCCGCCTGCATCGGGAGCGAGCGGCGACACCCGAGGAGGCGCGCCGGGCCAACGCCGTCCTCCGGGCGGACATGCGCGCGGCCGACAACCACTTCCCCGAGCTCGAGGCCGTCGCGAAAGGACTGCTCGACGCCGTCGGCTACACCGGAGGGCCGGTCTCGCACCAGACGGTCGCGGAGATGGCACAGCACCTCGGGTTCTCGCTCCACTACGTCGGCGACCTGCCGCACTCGACGCGCTCGGTCACCGACCGGCGCAACGGTCGGATCTACCTGCCGACCGAACCCTCGATGTCCCGTGATTCGCGTTCCCCCATCCTCCAGGCGTTCGCCAGTCACCTGTGCGGACACGAGGAGCCGGGAAACTACGCGGACTTTCTGCGCCAGCGCGTCGAGACCAACTACCTGACGGCGGCCATCCTGCTGCCCGAGCGTGACGCCGTGCGCGTCCTCGGTGAGGCGAAACAGCTCCGGCGCATCTCGATGGAGGACCTGCGCGACGCGTTCGCGGTGTCGTACGAGACCGCCGCGCACCGCTTCACGAACCTCGCGACGAGGCACCTCGGACTCCCGGTGCATTTCATGAAGGTGCACGAGTCGGGGACGATCATCAAGGCGTACGAGAACGACGGGGTCACGTTCCCGTCCGACGTCCTCGGAGCGGTGGAAGGCTCGCTCGTCTGCCGCAACTGGACGGCCAGGACCGTCTTCGACGTCGAGGACCGCTTCAGTCCCTGGTATCAGTACACGGACATGGACACGGGCACCTTCTGGTGCACCTCGCGGATCGAGAAGGCCAAGGAGGGCGAGTACTCGGTCAGCGTCGGCGTCCCGTTCGCGCACGTGAAGTGGTTCCGCGGACGAGAGACGCCGCATCGGTCCACCTCGAACTGCCCCGACGAGCGATGCTGTCGTCGGGCGTCGCCGGCGCTCGCCGAACGGTGGGAGGGGAAAGCCTGGCCGGCGGCGCGGACGCCGACGAGTCTGCTGGCGGCGCTGCCGACCGGATCCTTCCCGGGGGTCGACTCCGTCGAGGTGTACGAGTTCCTCGAGTCGCACGCGCCGCGGGCGGACTGAGGTGAGGCACCTCGTCGCCCGACGTGGTGTCGAGCGACGAGGTGCCTCACCTCAGCGTGATCAGCTCGCGAGGCGCGGGTAGTCGGTGTAGCCCTCGGCGCCCGGGCCGTAGAAGGTGGCCGGGTTCGGCGTGTTCTCCTCGTGCTCGCCCGCCCAGCGCTCGACGAGGTCGGGGTTCGCGATGGCGAGACGCCCGACGGCGACGGCGTCGGCGTGCGCGTGCTCGACGAGGGCGATCGCCTCGTCGCGCGTCGTGACGGTGCCGAAGCCGCTGTTGACGATGAGCTTGCCGCCGAAGTGACCGCGCAGGTCCTGGACGAGCGCGCCGGCCGGGTCCTCGTGGAGGATGCTGACGTAGGCGAGGCCGAGCGGTGCCAGGGCGTCGAGCAGTGCCTCATAGGTCGCGCGGACGTCGGCCTCGTCGGTCTCCGCCGTGTCACCGGCACCGTTCATCGGGGAGATGCGGATGCCGACGCGCGCTGCACCGACCGCCTCGGCGACGGCGCTGACGACCTCGGCGACGTACGACGCGCGGGCCTCCGGGCTGCCTCCGGCGCGGTCATCGCGCACGTTGGAGACGGGGGAGAGGAACTGGTGCAGCAGGTAGCCGTTCGCGGCGTGGAGCTCGACGCCGTCGAGTCCTGCTTCGATCGCGTTGCGGGCCGCCTGGACGAACTCCTCGCGGACCGTGTCGAGCTCCTCGGTGGTCAGCGCGTGCGGGACGGGGTACGGCTGGGCGCCCGCGGGCGTCCGGACCTCGCCGGCGATGGCGATCGCGCTCGGCGCGACGATGCGGTCGGTGCCCGTGATGTCGGTGTGCGAGACGCGGCCGCCGTTCATGAGCTGCATGACGATGAGCCCGCCCGCTCCGTGCACGGCCTCCGCGACGCCCCGCCAACCCTCGACCTGCTCGGGGGTGACGATGCCAGGCTGGCCCGGGTAGGAGCGCGACTCGGCGCTCGGGTAGGTGCCCTCCGTGATGATGAGCCCGAGTCCTGCGCGCTGGCT
Source organism: Plantibacter sp. CFBP 13570 (assembly GCF_014841395.1). Taxonomy (NCBI): domain Bacteria; kingdom Bacillati; phylum Actinomycetota; class Actinomycetes; order Micrococcales; family Microbacteriaceae; genus Plantibacter; species Plantibacter sp. CFBP 13570. The sequence goes on from NZ_JACYTW010000031.1 coordinate 21,102, forward strand.
GTAGTGCTCGGCGACGAGGTCGCCGGGGACGCCGTCGGCTCCGGACCGCATGCGGGTGAGCGGGGCCATGACGACGCGGTTGGCGAGTTCGAGGTCGCCGAGTCGGACGGGCGCGAAGAGATCCATACGGGTGATGCCTTTCGTGGGGGATGCGGCTCGCGGAGGACGCGGCCTCCGGACGCAACCCGGCTGCGGCCGTCGATATTCCGATGATGCTTCTGGACCTTGTGCATCTGGAATACTTCTTGCTAGGCTCACGGTGTGGTCGTCGGGCTCTGTCCCCGCAGCTCGCGACGAGCACGACCCGGTGTCGACGAATCCGAGGGGGAGGCGTCGGCACCGGGAACCCTGCCAGGATACGAAGATGCCCGCCCCCAGATTCGGCCTCGTCTCCGATCTCCGTCGCCCGGAGTCCGGTGAACGCGCCGAGCGCGTCACCTTCGTCGAGTTGTTCTTCGACCTCGTCTTCGTCTTCGCGCTCACCCAGCTGAGCAAGCTCATCGCCGACGACCAGAGCGTCACCGCCGCGCTCGAGTCGATCGTCCTCATCCTGGCGCTCTGGTGGTCCTGGGTGTCCACGAGCTGGGTGACGAACTGGCTCGACCCGGAACGGCTCGCGGTGCGACTCGCGCTCATCGGCTTCGGCCTGTTGGCGTTCGTCGCGGCGGTGTCGGTGTCGGCGTCGTTCACCGACCGCGCGCTGGCGTTCGCCGTCGCCTACGTCGTGCTCCAGCTCATCCGGACGCTGTTCATGGTCGTGGCGACCTGGCGGCACGACCGCGACGTGGCCCTGAGCTTCGCACGCGTCCTCGTCTGGACCGCGTTCGCCGCGGTCTTCTGGATCGCCGGCGCGCTGGTGCCGACCGACTGGCAACTGGCGTTCTGGATCTGCGCCGTCGCCATCGAGTACGGCGGCGGGGCCCTCGGATTCCGGTTGCCGGGTGTGCGGACCTCGGAGGTCGAGAGCTGGGAGCTCTCCGGTGCGCACCTCTCGGAGCGGGCGTCGCTCTTCATCATCATCGCGATCGGCGAGTCGCTGCTCGTCACCGGGTTCGCGTTCGTCGCGCTCGAGACGTCGGTCGCCGCCGTCGTCGGGATGCTGAGTGCCTTCGTCTCCGCGGTCGCGCTGTGGTGGTTGTACTTCCACCGCACGGAGGCGGCGGGACGCCGAGCGGTCGAGGCCGCCGAGGAGGAGGCCGACCGCGCCGACGGTGACGAGGGTCGTCCCGGTCGACGGGGACCGGGACGTCTCGGACGCATCGCGCGCGACGGATACAGCTACGCCCACGTCGTGATCGTCGCCGGGATCGTGCTCGTCTCGGTGGGGGACAGGGAGATCCTCGACCGACCGGCCGACGCCGTCGAACTCGCCGGGGGCGTCGTGATCCTCGGCGGCCCGGTCCTCTATCTGCTCGGGCTGTCGCTGTTCCGGTTCGTCGTCGACCGCGCCGTTCCACTCGCGCCGGTCATCGGCCTCGCGATGCTCGCTGGCTGCGCGGTCGCCGCGTTCCTCGTGCCGCAGCTCGGGGAACTCGTCCTCGGGTGTCTCTGCACGCTGGTGCTCGTCCTCGCCGCGATCGCCGACACGGTCCTCCCGGACCGGCGGGTCACTGCGGAGCGTCGCCAGGCTTGATCTGGGCGCCCTCGCGGTGCGGCCCCGTGTCGTAGCGGGCGCCGCCCCGGTCGCTCGGCTGCGCCGCGAGCCAGATGAAGAAGAACCAGCCGAAGATCGGGACCAGGTTGATGAGCTGCCACCAGCCGCTGTGGTCCGTGTCGTGCATGCGACGGGCGTTCAGCGACAGCCCCGGGATGATCGTCGCGAGGCCCCAGATCCCGGACAGGACGCTCTGGACACCCCATGCGGGTCCTTCGGTGACCTGACCCTCCCAGAAACCGGCCGTCACCCCGGTCGCGACGTCGACACCGCGTCCGATCACCAGGAGCGCGGTGACGATGACGGCGTGGACGACCACCCACCACCAGAACTCGCTCCGGCTGGCCCGCCCGGTGAAGATCGGATACCGCTTCCAGAAGCGGAGGAACGCCTGGATCGGGCCGGCGCCCGGGAGCGGGCTGTCATCCGCGAACCGGGCCGGGATCCGGCGATCGTCCTTGCGGTCCGTCTCCGCCGCGTTCGCGGTCACTGCGTGTTCGTCTGCGCTGCTCATCGGTCCCCCTGGGTCGAATCGTCGTGCATTCGTGCGTCCACCCTACCGACATCGCCAGCACATGTTGTATTTCAGAGCAACATATGGAATATTAGTTGTACAACACGTGCCGATTTCGGCCCCGACCCTGGAGAATCACCATGACCACCGCACTGTCCCCTCGATCCCGCCGCCTCGTCCGCTGGGCCGCGCTGCCCGTCGCCGTCGTGGCGAGCGGCGTCATCGTCTCGACCGCCTCCTACGCCGCCTTCACCTCGTCGACCGACAACGCCGGCAACGCCTGGAGCGCCGGAGCGATCGCGCTGAGCGATGACGACTCCGGCGCCGCCATGTTCGCCGCGGACGACCTGCAGCCCGGCTCGACCGGCGTGAACTGCATCGCCGTCACCTCGGACGGCTCGCTGTCGTCCGACATCCGTCTCTATGCGGACAACGCGGCGCAGACGCAGGACCTCGACCAGCACCTGCAGCTCGACATCGTCCAGGGCGCCGGCGGCGGCTACGGGTCCTGCGAGGACTTCGTCCCCGCGACCACGGGCGCGTCCGTCTACAGCGGCACCCTCGCCGGCCTCGCGAACACTGCGTTCGACCACGCGTCCGGACTCGGCTCGTGGGCCTCCGTCGGCGGCGGCGAGGAGCGCGTCTTCAAGGTCACGTACACGCTGTCCCCGGATGCGCCGAACACCGTCCAGGGTGGCACGGCGGCGGTCGACCTCGTCTGGGAGGGTCGCACCTCCTAGGCGATCCCGGTGCTCTCGTCCCGCTGACGGGAGCACCGCGGCCCGCCTGTCCCCGTCCACCTCGTCCCTCCGGGAGCTCTCATGGAACCGTCATCCGCCCGCCGGCGCATCGTGTCGTCCGTCATCGTGGTCGTCGCCCTCGGTGCGCGCGTCCTCGCGTTGCTCGCGCTGTGCCTCCTGGCATGGGCCGCTGTGCCGAAGCTCGTCGGGTGGGTTCCGACCACCGTGGCGTCAGGTTCCATGGAGCCGCGCATCAGGACCGGCGACGTCGTCGTCTCGATGCCGATCGACGGCGCCGACGCCGCGGCAGGGCAGGTGGTCCTCGTCGACGGACCGGGCGAGGACGACGCGCTGCTCCTGCACCGCGTCTTCGAGCGGGAGGCGGAGGGACTCCGCCTGAAGGGTGACGCGAACCGGCAACCGGATCGACAGCTCGTCCAAGACGACGCCGTTCGTGGCGTCGGCGTCCTCCGAGTCCCGTACATCGGTCTCCCCGTCGTCTGGGCGCACGAGGGTCGGTGGGCGGAGCTGGCCCTGCTCGCCCCTTCGGCGGCGGCGACCGGCTGCGCCATCGTGTGGACGCGGCGGTTCCTCGTCGACGAGCGTGGCCGCACGACCTCGCGTGGGCGGTTGCAGGCCATGGGCCCGGTGGGCGGCGTCGCTCTGGCCGGTGTCCTGGCGATCGCGGCAGTCGTGCCGACCGCCGGTGCGTCCTGGACGAGCGCCGCGGACTCCTCGGGCAACCACCTCGGAACCGAGGTGTTCTCCTGCCTCGGCCAGCCGCTCGGTGCTCCGGAGATGTGGTTCGACTTCAACGAGCCGAGCGGTACGGCGCTCGTCAACGCCGGGTCCGGCCCCGGGTTCGCCTTCATCAGCAACGAGGCCGTGCGCGTCGACGGTGTCTGTGGCGACGGTCCCTTCGCCCGACTGGACGGAGTCGGGACCCAGGTCACGACGATGCCTCAGGTCTCTTCGCCGCGGACCTTCTCGCTCGAGACCTGGTTCCGCACCACGCGCCCGCAGGGCAAGCTGATCGGCTTCGGCGTGGCACAGACGGTCGGGTCCTGGAAGGCCGATCGGCACCTGTACATCGGCCCTGACGGACGACTGGTGTTCGGCGTGCAGTCCGGTTCGCCTGAGGTCGTCATGTCGCCTGAACCGGTGGTGGACGGCGAGTGGCATCACGTGGTCGCCGTCATGTCCGAGTCGTCAGGAATGGAGCTGTACCTCGACGGCGAGTTGGTCGCGTCGAACCCGAGCACCGGTTCCACGAACTACCGCGGCTACTGGCGTATCGGTTTCGACAACGTGACGGCTGGCTGGCCGAACGCCCCCACGTCGCCCTGGTTCGGGGGCGACCTCGACGCCGTCGGCGTTCATCTGCGCGCGTTGTCGGTCGAGGAAGTCGCCGATCACGCGGCAGCCGGGCGCCCGTGACCGACCGTGGTCGGCTGCAGGGTCCCGCCGGTTTTACAGCCGGGCGACCGTGCCGTACACTGGATGGAGGTAGTTGAAATCTGCCATGATTTTCTGCGCCTGTTTTCACCCGTGTGGTGAGGCAACGCTCAGGAGTTCAGGGTAGCTTCGACCCCTCCGGTGCGTCAGCACTGAAGGGCGGTGGCTCAATTGGTAGAGCAGCGGTCTCCAAAACCGCAGGTTGCAGGTTCAAGTCCTGTCCGCCCTGCGAGTCGGTGCGTATGCACCGGCACACGAAAGGTGTAACGAGTGGCCCCGAAGAGTACCGACACGCCCGGCGAGGACGTCGTCGTCAAGGCGAAGGCGGACCGTGCCGAACGGCGCGGCTTCTTCTCGGGCATCGTCCTGTTCCTGAAGCAGGTCTTCGCGGAACTCAAGAAGGTCGTCACGCCGACGCGGAAGGAACTCCTCAGCTACACGGCTGTGGTGCTCGTCTTCGTCTGCATCATGATGGCGCTCGTCTACGGCATCGACTTCGTCTTCGCCTGGGTCGTCACGCTGGTGTTCGGTACCGCGAGCTAGTTCCGCTCAGGTTCCGGTGCTCCGGTCCGGCACCCGGGTTCCACAATCACAGACGGCGACGCAGTCGTCACGCGCCAGGATCTGGCGCCGCGGTCGGGGATCACCCACGATCCGCACAACAGAAACGGAATGGAAATCAGTGTCTGAGCGAAACTCGAACGACGTCGACTGGGCAACCGCTGCCGAGCAGTCCTCGGAGGACGACGAGGCCCAGGAGGGCAACGTGCTCTCGGCCGACGAGCACTCCGTCGACCCCGCTGAGCACAACGCCGTCCACGTCGAGGAGACCGGCGACACCGAGGTCGACCTCGACGCCGTGCTCGACGCGATGGCCGAGGCCGTCGACCCCGAGGCCGACGCCGTCGTCGACGACGCCCTCGAACTCGACGAGGCAGCCGAGGTCGAAGCCGCAGCAGAGGCCATCGCCGAAGAAGAGGCAGACCCCACCGACGCCGACGCCGAGCCCGCCGAGGAGTCCGAGGAAGACCCTTACGACGCGTTCCGCAAGGAACTCCGCTTCCTGCCCGGCAAGTGGTACGTCATCCACTCCTACGCCGGTTTCGAGCGCAAGGTGAAGGCCAACATCGAGCAGCGCAAGTCGACGCTCGAGGTCGCGGACTACATCTACCAGGTCGAGGTCCCCATGGAAGACGTGGTCGAGATCAAGAACGGCCAGCGCAAGATGGTCACCCGCGTCCGCATCCCCGGCTACGTGCTCGTCCGCATGGACCTCAACGAGGACAGCTGGTCGGTCGTCCGCCACACGCCTGGCGTCACCGGCTTCGTCGGCAACGCGCACAACCCCACGCCGCTCCGCTTCGAAGAGTCCTTCAACATGTTGAAGTCGCTCGTCGAGGTCAAGGAGACCGCGCCCGTCAAGGGCTCCGGCACCAAGGGCAGCGCCACGCAGCAGCGTGTCATCCCCGCCGAGGTCGACTTCGAGATCGGCGAGACCATCACGATCAAGGAAGGCTCGTTCGCGGGCCTCCCCGGCTCCATCAGCGAGATCAAGCCCGAGAGCGGCAAGCTCACGGTGCTCGTCTCCCTCTTCGAGCGCGAGACTCCGGTCGAGCTCAGCTTCGACCAGGTCACCAAGCTCTAAGCCACACGGCTCCACAGTCCACCGCCGCCCGACGGGCGCGCGGGAGAGCGCACATCATCCGATGGCGTTCGAACCCCAGAAGAAGGAAGAAACATGGCACCGAAGAAGAAGGTCACGGGTCTCATCAAGCTGCAGATCCAGGCCGGCGCCGCAAACCCCGCTCCCCCCATCGGCCCCGCCCTTGGTCAGCACGGCGTCAACATCATGGAATTCTGCAAGGCGTACAACGCGGCCACCGAGTCGCAGCGCGGCAACGTCATCCCCGTCGAGATCACCGTCTACGAGGACCGTTCGTTCACCTTCATCCTGAAGACCCCGCCCGCAGCGGAGCTCATCAAGAAGGCCGCCGGCGTCGCCAAGGGCTCCGGTACCCCGCACACCGTCAAGGTCGCGAAGCTCACCAAGGAGCAGGTCCGTCAGATCGCCGAGCAGAAGGCTCCCGACCTGAACTCGAACGACATCGACGCAGCCGCGAAGATCATCGCCGGCACCGCCCGCTCCATGGGCATCACGGTCGAGGGCTAGTCCTTCCGAACCGCACGGGGTGAGCCGTCCAGGCCACACCCTCGCACCTTTCTTTTTCACTCGTGGCAGCGCCGGCCAGGCGCAGATGACCACATTTCTCATAGGAGAACACACATGGCACAGAAGTCGAAGGCCTACCGGGCCGCAGCCGAGAAGATCGAGGCTGACAAGTTCTACACCCCGAACGAGGCCGTCGCCCTCGCCAAGGAGACCGGTTCCGCCAAGTTCAACAGCACCGTCGAGGTCGCCCTCAAGCTCGGTGTCGACCCGCGCAAGGCGGACCAGATGGTCCGCGGCACGGTCATCCTCCCGCACGGCACGGGCAAGACCGCCCGCGTCATCGTCTTCGCGACGGGCCCGGCAGCGGAGGCCGCGATCGCGGCCGGTGCTGACGAGGTCGGCGGCGACGAGCTCATAGCGAAGGTCGCCGAGGGCTACACCTCGTTCGACTCCGCGGTCTCCACCCCGGAGCTCATGGGTAAGGTCGGTCGTCTCGGTAAGGTCCTCGGTCCCCGTGGCCTCATGCCGAACCCCAAGACCGGCACCGTGACGCCGGACGTGGCCAAGGCCGTGTCCGACATCAAGGGCGGCAAGATCGAGTTCCGCGTCGACAAGCACTCCAACGTGCACTTCGTCGTCGGCAAGGCCTCGTTCGACGCATCGCAGCTCGAGGAGAACATCAACACCGCGCTCGAGGAGATCCTCCGCCTCAAGCCGTCCTCCTCGAAGGGCCGTTACATCCAGAAGGGCGCCGTGTCGACCACGTTCGGCCCCGGCATCCCGCTGGACGTCAACTCCATCTAGTCTCACCAGTACGAAGGCCCGGTCGCGTCACGCGACCGGGCCTTCGTCGTTCTCCGGGGTGGCGTCGTACGATGCAGGGATGGTCTCCACCCGCACTGCTCAGGCCGACGACGCCGCCACCCTCGCCACGCTCGCCGCAGCGACCTTCGCCCTCGCCTGCCCACCCGGCACCGCGCAGGAGCACATCGACGCGTTCATCGCCGAGCACTTCACCCTCGACCGGTTCACCGGCTACCTGGCAGATCCCGGACGCGCGCTCCGGCTCCTCGTCGACGACGATGACGGCACGGCCATCGGCTACACGATGCTCGTCTTCGGTGATCCGATCGACCCCGACGTGCTCGCCGCGGTCACGCACCGCCCGACAGCGGAACTCAGCAAGCTGTACGTGCTCCCCGCGAGCCACGGTGCCGGCGGAGCGCGCCTGCTCATGGAGGCGACGCTCGACGACGCCCGGTCCCGAGGCGTCACGTCGGTGTGGCTCGGGGTGAACCAGCAGAACGCCAGGGCGATCCGGTTCTACGGCAAGAGCGGCTTCGAGGTGGTGGGGACGAAGACGTTCCTGGTCGGGCCCGAGCGGCACGACGACTTCGTGATGGAACGGATGTCGGAACGGGGCCCGATCGGCTAGCCCTGGCAGGCCTCGGTAGGAGTGCGGACGAGCAAGCTGTTCGACTGATATGTTTGTGGACGACATGAGCGGCGCTCGGTGAGCTGCGCCCTCGATCCTCCCAAGCACGTCTCCCTCCTGGTGGAGGCCGAGGCGGCGCGGGCCGACAGGCCCGATCACGAAAGGACGCCCCTCCATGAAGCCCCACACAGCCCTCTCGATGGTCGTCCTGACGGCCGTCGCCGCCACAGCGCTGGTGTCCGGTCCGGCATCGGCCGCGCCCGTCGGTCAGGCCGGATCAGACGCGGAGACGTCGGTGACCGCCACGCAGCCGCGGTTGCGCGGCAAGTTCGTGACCGATCCGGCGTGGTCCACCGGATTCCACGGATGGGCGCCGCGGGGGTCCTCGCAGTGGCTCACCCACCCGCAGTCGATCGGCACCGGCGGGCCCTACGGGTTGTCGTACGAGGCAGCGCTGGCGGCCGCCGCCACCGCGACCTTCCCTGCCGTCGGCACCAGCGGTCGGATCGAGATCAACGGCCAATGCCTCACCACGGACCGGGGCGGCACGAGGACCGATCTCGTGCGCGTGGCGAGCTGCTCCTCGGCGAGCACGCAGTACACGCTGGCCGCCGACGGGTTCCTCACCGATCCGTCCGGGCGGCGCCTGAACGTCCTCGGGGTCGGCACGAAGGACATGCAACTCGGATTCGGGCCGAACAACGACGCAGACGTCAGCAAGCTGGTGATGAGCCAGCTGGTGCCGGACCTGTCGCCGTCGGCCTCCGTGCCGACCCCGTCGCTCCGGCAGGGCGAATCGGTCCAGGTCCAGGCGACCTTCAACACCGACGCGGGTGGTCAACGGATCGACATCGTGCCGCCGCTCGGTACCAGGATCACCGCCGTGGCGAACCCGGCATTCGCGCTCGACGGCACCGGTGCCGGGGGCACCCTGCCGATCGGCACCACCGCCGTCACCTTCACCCTCACTGCCGACGCCGACGCGCGGCTCGGCCTGGCCACCGGCGGGAGCGTCAGCTGGTCCACGAACCGGGTGAAGCTCGCGGACTTCACGGCGAACGTCCTCGCGGCACCCATCGCGCCTGGTGTCGCCATCCCGAACGTCACCGTACGACAGGGGGACGCCGTCGAGGTCCCCGTCGCCTTCACCGGATCGGTGTCCGGATCCGCGGAGATCGTCGTCCCGGCCGGGCTCAGGCCCACCGGCGATGCGCCGGCCGGATTCACCTGGTACCCCGCGAGCAACAGCTACCGGGGCACGATCACGGCCGCGAACCGATCGTTCACCCTGGCGCTGACCGCGAACGCCGATGCCGCCGTCGGCGTGTTCGACGGCGCCGTGCGCGCCACAGGGATCGACCAGGTGTGGACCGCGACGATCGAGGCCGGTGCGCCGGTTCCCGACGCCCCGGTCGTCCTGCTCTCACCGGCGATCGGTGGGGTCCTCGAGCCCGGCGCCCCGGTGTTCTCCGGGACCGGTCAGCCCGGTGCACTGATCCAGGTCTACGGAGCGTGGGGTTCGCTCCTGGGTGAGACCCGCGTGGAGACGGACGCCACCTGGACGCTCACCTGGAACAAGGCGCTGACGCCCGGGACCTACTCGGGCGGTTCGGTCCGGCAGTACCTCGACGGCAAGCCGTTCACGAGCGTCCCTTACGACTTCCGAGTCGACTGGCGGGTGGCGCCCCTCGTCGTGACCTCCCCGTCGGTCGGGGCGATCGTCTTGGAGAACAGCCCCGTGTTCACGGGCACCGCACAGCCGGGTGCGGCGATCGAGATCCGCGGTGCGTCGGGAGACCTCCTGGGCGCCGTCGACCGCGTCGCCGACGACGGCCGATGGACCATCACCTGGAACAAGACCCTGCTGCCCGCACGGTACGTCGGCGGCACCGTCAGGCAGTTCGTGGACGGCGAGCAGACCCACTCGGTCGTCTACGACTTCACCGTCGTCGTCCCACGCCTCGAGGTGGTGTCGCCCGCACTCGGCGGCACCATCGCCGGAACCCGGCCGGTGTTCTCAGGCCACGCGAACCCCGGCGCCCTGATCAAGATCCGCGGGGCCTGGGGCACGGACCTCGGGAGCATCACGGCCGGACCGCAGGGCGACTGGAGCATCACCTGGCCGTCGGACTACCTGCCTGCTCGGTACTCGGGTGGCACGGTGACGGAAGCCGTGGGTGGCACGGTGATCAGGACACTGCCCTACGACTTCACCCTCGTCCGCTGAGCGTCGGGTGGCGGCGCCGTAGCGGCGTCGTCACCCGACGGCCTCGGTCGTCAGCCGTCGGCGACCTTCAGGACGATCTTGCCGCGTGAGTGCCCGCCCTCGAGGAGCACGTGGGCCTGCCGGACGGCGTCGAGGTCGAACACCTGGTCGACGAACACCCGGACGTCCCCGGACTCCAGCAGCCTGCTGATGGTGTCGAGCGTGGCACCGTCGGGTGCCACGGTGAACCGCGTCGCGCGGACGCCCGCGGCGCGAGCCTCCTCCTCGAGCGTCGGCCAGGAACCGGTCGGCGCGTTGATGATGAGCCCGCCGGGACGCAGGACCCGCAGGGAACGCGACCCCGTGTCCTCCACGGTGTTGCCCACGAGGTCGATCACGACGTCGACCTGGTCGACGACGTCCTCGAACCGGTGCAACTCGTGGTCGACCGCCTGATGGGCGCCGAGTTCGCGCAGCCAACCGACGTTCCGACCGGAGCCGGTGGCGATCACCCGCGCGCCGAAGTAGGTGGCGAACTGCACGGCGAAATGCCCGACACCGCCGCTTCCGGCGTGGATGAGGATGCGCTGCCCCTCGTGCGCCTTCGCGACGTCGACGACCATGCCCCATGCGGTGAGCGCGGCGAGGGGGACCCCGGCGGCCTCGACGTGCGACAGGGTCGTCGGCTTCCGCGTCAGGCTCAGAGAGGACACCGTGACGTACTCGGCGTAGCTGCCGCCCGTCCGCGGGAAGCTCGTCATGCCGTAGACCTCGTCGCCGGGCAGGAGACCGGCAGCGGCGAAGGGCGACTCGACCACGATGCCGCTGAAGTCGTACCCGAGGACGGCCGGCATCGCCGTGATGGAGGAGGAGACGCCCCGGCCCGCGCGGGTCTTGGCGTCGACCGGGTTCACGCCGGCCGCGACGACCTTCACGAGGAACTCCGCCATGACCGGACGCGGTGTCGGTACGGTCTCCATCCGGAGGACCTCAGGGCTGCCGACGGCGTCGATCACCGCGGCTCGCATGGTCTCCGGTGCCGGCTTCACCGCGTCCGCGGTTGTCGCCAGAGACCAGGAGTGTCCGACTCCTTGACGCATCGAGTACTCCTTCGTCGTTCATCCCCCGAAAGCTCCACCCGGCGGAGGTCGGCTCGGCGACGAGTCTCGCTCCGGTGCGTGGTCCGGCTCTGTTCTCATCAAAGCCGTCGAATGAGTCGGCGCTGTTACGGGGGTGTCAATTGGCTGGAAACGATTCCCTCTCTTCGGGGGACACGGCGGCCCGGCTGTCGCCTGATCCTCGGGCGCGTGCTTCCGATACAGTGGCGCAATGCGCGCACTGTTCGGAGTCATCAGGATCATCGCGGGTGGGGTGATCATCGCCGCCATCGTCGGCCAGTTCGTCTACACCCTGTCCTTCGGTGATGCGCCCGACGACTTCTTCGTCAACTTCTTCAGCTACTTCACGATCCTGTCGAACGCGCTGAGTGCGATCGTCCTGTTGGTCGGTGCCGGGTTCTGCTTCCGGCTGCGACGCGATCCGGCCTGGTACAACCTGGTCCTCGGCTGCGTCGTGACCTACATGGCGACCACGGGCGTCGTCTACAACCTGCTGCTCCGCGGCATCGCCCTCGACCAGGGGCACACCCTCGGCTGGTCGAACGAGGTGCTGCACCTCATCGCACCGATCTACCTGGTGCTCGTCTGGATCGTGACGCCCGGCAAGTCCCGCCTCGAATGGCGTCAGGTGTGGGCGATCATCGCGTTCCCGCTCGTCTGGACCGTCTACACGATGATCCGCGGATCGATCGTCGGCTGGTACCCGTACCCGTTCCTCAACCCGGCTCAGCCCGGCGGGTGGGGAGCCGTCGTCGTCTACATGATCGCCATCGCCGGGTTCATCGGCCTGATGGGCTGCGCCGTCATCGCGTTGAGCCGGACGAGGCTCATCCGCGGATGACGGGGGCCACATCAGACCAGCGGGTCTCTCGCCCGTCGGCCGTCCGTCGGCGCCGATCCGTCGCCCTCGGGTTCGCGATCATCGGTGGCGTGCTCCTCGTGGTCGCCACGATCATGATCTGGGCCGCACGACTCAGCCTCGGCAAGAACAGCTACGTGAGCGGCCTCGGTGCCACCGGCGAGGTGACGGCTCCGGTCTTCAACGCCGCACTGCTCATGGTCGCGGTCGGTGGTCTCAGCATCGCTGTGGCGCTGCAGCGAGCCGTCCCGTCCCGCAAGCCCGGTCAGCGCCGCACGAGGGTTGGACTGCTGCTCATCCCCTGGCTGCTCGTCGGACTGTCGAGCCTGTGCTTCCTCGTGGCGTCCCGGGTGACCTGCACCTACGAGTGCCCGATCCCGTCGAATCCGCTGTTCACGCTCCAGGACGCGGTGCACATCTCCTTCGCCGTGCTGGGCTTCGCCCTCGCCTGCCTGGCGATGATCGGGTCGGCCCTCGGGTCGCGGCTGCGCGCCGTCCGGCGGCTGTCCTGGTTCGCCGGATCCGCCGTCGCGGTGGTCGCGGGGCTCGGTGGCCTGCTCTCACTCGCGGAGGTCGGGCAGCAGGTCGGCAGTTGGCTGGAGTTCGCGGCGATGACCATCGCCCTGTTCTGGCTCGTCGGGTACGGCCTGGCGGAAGTCCTCGCCGTCGGGAAGGCGGACGACGTCGGACGCCCTGGTTCCGCACTGGAGGACGCGCGTCAGGTCGACGCGGCCTCGAGCGCCCGGGGCTGAGTCATCGCGTCGATCGCCGGTGCGGACAGGGCGTCGCGCAGCACCATGATCGCCGCTCCCAACACCCCGGCCTCCTCGCCGGCCGTCGAGGTGACGATGCCGAGGTGTCCGGTGGCGAGCGGCATCGACCGGCGGTAGACCACCTCGCGGACACCGGTGAGGAGATGTTCACCCGCCCGGGTCATCGTCCCGCCGAGCACGATCACCGAGGGGTTCAGGAGGTTCACCACGACACTGAGCACCTCACCGATCTCCCGGCCGGCCTGCCGCGTGGTCTCGATGGCCGTACGGTCGCCCGCGCGGATGAGTGCTGCGACGTCGCGACTGCTGACGGCGTCGATCCCGCGGGCGCGGAGCTCGGTCGCGATCGCCGGCCCGCTCGCGATGGCCTCGAGGTCGCGCTCGTCGTCCGCAGCGCGCGGGGAGTCTCGGCCGACGGGGACCTGGACGTGCCCGATGTCGCCGGCCGCACCGAGTGCCCCGCGCTGCAGCTCGCCACCCGCGATGATGCCGGCACCGATACCCGTGGACACCTTCACGTAGACGAGGTCGTCGGTGTCCGGCCAGGAGATCGCGTGCTCGCCGAGCGCGAGGACGTTGACGTCGTTGTCGACGAGGACCGGGACGTCGATGGTCCGACGGATGTAGGCGGGGACGTCGAAACGGTCCCAGCCCGGCATGATCGGCGGGTTCGTCGGCCGTCCGGTCGAGTGCTCGACCGGCCCCGGAAGCCCGATCCCGATCCCGATGACCGGGGGCGCGACCGGCTGGGGTGTGGCCCAGGTCTGCGGAGCGGCCAGCAGGGCCGACGCCGCTTCGACCACCCAGTCGAGGACGGGCTCGGGTCCTGCGGCGATCTGCAGCTCCGATCGGCTCGTCGCGAGGATCGCGCCGGCCAGGTCGGTGACGGCCACCGTCCCGTGCGTCGCCCCCAGGTCGACGGCGACGACGACGCGCGCGAGCGGGTTGAATGCGATCCGTGCGGGCGGGCGACCACCCGAGGAGGCTGCCTCTCCAGCGGGACGGAGCAGGTCTGCGGCCACGAGGGCGTCGATCCGGAGGGAGACGGTGGAGCGGGCCAGGCCGGTCAGGGCGCACAACTCCGACTTCGTGCGTGCCTCACCGCCGCGGAAGAGTTGGAAGAGGTCGCCGGCGCCCGGTGCTCCGGGGGAGGGGCGTAGCGGCTCGGTCATGGCGACAGTCAACCACCTCGGCGGACTTCTGTCGACTTGTCGTCAGAAGTCGGCGCTCAGCAGTGGTTCCCGGAGCTGCCGCGTGACGGGCGCAGGCTCCGGGAGGACCGGGCGCCGGGCGGCTGGATTGGTGCGGTGGTACAGCTCGTCGATGAGTGCGTTCGCAAGGCCCACAAGCTTCGCGATCTCGACGTCATCCCGCTCGACCCATCGACAGAGCGGTTCGTCGTCGATGGGGACGAAGTCCTTATGCTCCTCCCAGACGACGAGCGTCCGCTCCGCGCCGATCACGTACTGCTGCCACCACACCTGGCGGAGGTAGTTGCGGGGGATCGAGCGCCAGGACTTCGTCGTGGTCTTGATCTCCGCGAGCACGACGGCCCCGCGCTCGGTCACGGCGATGCCGTCGGGGGTGGCGAGGTGACGGTGTTCGACCTCGGCCCGGAAGAGCGCCGACGAGGGGTTGATCCCGTGCGTCGCGGCGACCCACCGGGCGATCTCCGGCTCGCGGGCGCGACCGTGGTCGGTGAAGGCGTTGCCGGAGAAGCCCGTCCCGCCGAGCTTCGCGTCGGCCGCCCGCTGGATCGAGGCCGGGGTCGAGAGGGTGGCGACGTCGGTCGCGGTGATCCCGCGCGAACGAGCCCGCAACCACGAGATGCGGTCGCTGGAGTCAGCGACGATCCGGGAGAGCAGAGCTGAGTTCACCTCTCCATTGTCCCCCACGCTTCCGACTCCTGCGGTATTCGTCGCCGGGGGAGCGGCGACCGGTGGGAGACTTTTGTTTGACCACCGACAGAAGTGTGGTTAGCCTGGATCTCGCAGCAGCGGCTGCCTGACACCATCATCATTGAGGAGCATCGTGTCGACTTCCCAACTCTCTGTCCAGCTCTACTCGGTACGGGAGCCGCTCACCGCGGATCGTGCCGCAGCGCTGCAGCGCCTGACCGAGATCGGTTTCCGCCAGGCTGAGCCGTTCGGCTTCGGTCCCGGCGTCAGCCTGCAGGACATCCACGATGCCGGCCTCGCCACCCCGAGCGCGCACGGCAAGGTCATCGCCGACGACATCGACCTGTCGGCGGCCTTCGGCGCGGCGGCGGAGCAGGGCGTGCAGGTCCTCATCGACCCAGCCATCGCCGAAGAGCGCTTCGCCACGGCGGAGACGGTCGCTTCGATCGCCGACGAGCTGAACGCCGCGGCGGCGGTCGCCGCCGGTCACGGAGTCCAGGTGGGCTACCACAACCACTGGTGGGAGCTCGAGGGCGACGTCGCGGGCACCAGCCCGCTCGAGCACCTCGCCGCGCTCACCGACCCGGCCGTCGTGTTCGAGGTCGACACCTACTGGGTCGAGGTCGGCGGACGCCGCGCGGTCGACGTCCTCGGTGCGATCGGCGATCGTGTGCGCTTCATCCACGTCAAGGACGGCGACGCCTCCCGCGACACGCTGAAGCAGCTGCCCGCGGGCGCCGGGGTCGTCCCGGTGCTCGACATCCTCGCCGCGGCACCGCAGGCCCTCCGCGTCGTCGAGTTCGACGCGTTCGACGGCGACATCTTCCAGGGGCTCGAGCAGAGCTTCACGTACCTCACCACGAACGGAGTCCAGGCATGAGCAACAGCACCGGAACGGTCGGTGTCGGCCTCATCGGCGCCGGCGTCATCAGCGACCAGTACCTCAGCAATATGGTCACCTTCCCCGACCTCGAGGTCCGGTTCGTCGCGGACCTCGACCTCGAGCGGGCGAAGACGCAGGCCGAGAAGTACGGGGTGCCCGGCCACGGCTCGGTCGCCGAACTCCTGGCCGACCCCGAGATCGAGATCGTCGTCAACCTGACGATCCCGAAGGTCCACGTCGAGGTCGCCATGCAGATCCTCGACGCCGGTAAGCACGTGTGGAGCGAGAAGCCCTTCGCGCTCGACCGTGAGAGCGGGCAGGCCCTGCTGGCCGCCGCGAAGGAGAAGGGGCTCCGCGTCGCCACGGCTCCGGACACCTTCCTCGGCGCCGGTATCCAATCCGCCCGCCGGCTCGTCGAGGCCGGTGGCATCGGCCAGCCCCTCACCGCGCTGACCCTCATGCAGAGTCCCGGCCCGGAGTCGTGGCACCCGAACCCCGACTTCCTGTTCCAGGACGGCGCCGGTCCGCTCTTCGACATCGGCCCGTACTACATCACGGCGCTCGTGCAGCTGTTCGGTCCGATCGCCCGCGTCACCGCGCTGGCTTCGCAGGCCTTCCCGCAGCGGACGATCGGATCCGGCCCGCGCGCCGGTCAGTCGTTCGATGTGACGGTGCCGACGCACGTGAGCGCCCTCTTCGAGTTCGAGAGCGGCCAGCTCGCGCAGAGCGTCTTCAGCTTCGACTCCAAGCTCGGCCGCACGCAGTTCGAGGTCGCCGGCTCGACCGGCACGCTCGTCGTCCCCGACCCGAACACCTTCGAGGGCGACCTGCTCGTCTACGGCGGTGGCGAGGAGCCCGAGTCGATCCCGTCGACCGGTCCGACGCAGGGTCGCGGAACCGGGGTGGTCGAGCTCGCCCAGGCGATCCGCGCCGGTCGTCCCGAGCGCGCCTCCGGTGAGCTCGCCTACCACGTGCTCGACGTCATGGTCTCGACGGCCGAGTCGGGCCTGAGCCGTACCTCGGTCGACGTCGTCAGCACCGTGGAGCTCGCTCCCGCGCTGCCGGAGTCGTGGACGCCGGCGGACGGCACCTTCGGAGCATGACCGTGGCCGGCCCCGGTATCGCGGTGGTGGGCGGTGGCTTCATGGCCACCGTCCACAGCCGGGCGGCCCGCGCTGCGGGTGCCCGGCTGGTCGGTGTCGTCGCCTCGACACCCGAACGCTCGCGGGAGGTCGCCGCGAGCCTCGGGTTCGAGCGTGGATACGGCTCGCTCGACGAGCTGCTGGCCGACCCCTCGGTCGACGTGGTACACGTCTGCACGCCGAACGCGCTCCACGCCGAGCAGGCACTCGCGGCCATCGCGGCGGGCAAGCACGTCGTCTGTGAGAAACCCCTCGCGACCGACGCCGCGACCGCCGAGCGTCTCGTCGCCGCCGCGGCCGAGGCCGGTGTCGTCGGCACGGTGCCGTTCGTGTACCGCTTCCACCCGCTCGTCCGGGAGGCCCGGGCGCGTGTCGCCGCCGGTGACCTCGGGACCCTGCTCACGATCAGCGGGTCCTACCTCCAGGACTGGTTGCTCGCGCAAGCCGACGACAACTGGCGGGTCGACTCGGCGGCCGGGGGCCGTTCGCGCGCCTTCGCCGACATCGGTTCGCACCTCGTCGACCTCCTCGAGTTCATCACCGGCGCGCGCATCACGGAGCTCAGTTCGACGGTCCGCACCTTCTTCGCCGAACGCGCGAACACCCCGGAGGTCACGACCGAGGACGCGGCCGCGGTCGTGATCCGGCTCGAGGGCGGCGCCATCGGCACGCTGCTCGTCTCGCAGGTCGCGCCCGGTCGGAAGAACCGGCTGCACCTCGAGGTCGCCGGGACCGAGCTCAGCATCGGTTTCGACCAGGAAGCGCCGGAGACGCTCTGGCTCGGCCGTCGGTCGGGCACGCAGGTGTTGCCGCGCGACGCCGACCAGCTGCACCCGGACGCCGCACGCCTGTCCATCGTCCCCTCGGGGCACCCGATGGGCTACCAGGACGCCTTCAACGCGTTCGTGGCCGACAGCTACGCGGCGATGGCCGGGCAGTCGCCGGACGGCTTGCCCGTCTTCGCCGACGGACTCCGCACCGCGCGCATCACCGAGGCCGTCCTCGACGCGGCCGAAACCGGCCGCTGGGAAGCGATCGCCACCTCCACCGACGACGAGCAGAGGATCACCGCATGACCGACACCACCGACAAGCAGTACGCCAGCCGCCTCCCGGTGACCCTGTTCACCGGACAGTGGGCGGATCTCCCCTTCGAAGAGGTCGCCCGCCTCGCCGCCTCCTGGGGCTACGACGGCCTCGAGATCGCGGCCTCGGGCGACCACCTCGACCTGAAGCGCGCGGATGAGGACGACGCCTACCTGCAGTCCCGCCTCGACATCCTCGACCGGCACGGCCTCGAGGTCTTCGCGATCTCGAACCACCTCACCGGCCAGGCCGTGTGCGACGACCCGATCGACTTCCGCCACCAGGCGATCGTGCGCGACTACACCTGGGGCGACGGCGACGCGGAGGGGGTGCGCCAGCGGGCGGCCGAGGACATGAAGCGGTCCGCACGGGTCGCGCGCAAGCTCGGCGTCGACACGGTCGTCGGTTTCACGGGGTCGAAGATCTGGCAGTACTCCGCGATGTTCCCGCCGGTGCCGGCCTCCGTCATCGACGCCGGGTACGAGGACTTCGCGACCCGCTGGAACCCGATCCTCGACGTCTTCGACGCCGAAGGTGTCCGCTTCGCACACGAGGTGCACCCGTCCGAGATCGCCTACGACTACTGGACGAGTGTCCGGACCCTCGAGGCGATCGACCACCGCCCGGCGTTCGGTTTCAACTGGGACCCGTCGCACATGATGTGGCAGGGTGTCGACCCGGTCGGGTTCATCGTCGAGTTCGCGAACCGGATCTACCACGTCGACTGCAAGGACACCCGGATCCGGCCGGCCACCGGTCACGCCGGCATCGTCGGCTCGCACCTGCCCTGGGGCGACCCGCGACGCGGCTGGGACTTCGTGTCGGCCGGTCACGGCGACGTGCCGTGGGAGGACGCCTTCCGTGCCCTCTCGAGCATCGGCTACGCCGGGCCGATCTCGATCGAGTGGGAGGACGCCGGCATGGACCGCCTCCACGGAGCCGAGGAGGCCGTCGGATACATCCGGAACCTGCTCTGGAAGCTGCCCGAGCAGTCCTTCGACGCGGCGTTCAGCACGCAGTAGCCCCGGACCCTGAACTGCTTCTCCGGTCACTGAGCTGCTCTTCGGTCCCTGAGCCGCCTCTTCGGTCCCTGAGCCGCCTCTTCGGTCCCTGAGCCTGTCGAAGGGCTACAACGCCTTCGCCGCCGCGACGAGCACCTGGTTGAGCGTGGGCGCGCCGGTCGCGCGGAACACCTCGGTGCCGTCGTCGGCCCTGATGATGACCGTGGGGGTGGAGCGGATGCCGTCGGCCTCCGCCTCCGCCGAACGGAAGGCGACGTCGCGCTCCTCGACGACGGCACCGGCCACGAGCGCCGGGACCTCGGCCAGGACGGCGCGAGCCTGCATGCAGGGGGCGCAGAACGCGGAGGTGTACAGGGTGAGCTTCACGTCTCGTCCAACGCGACCCGGCGGTCGACCATTCCGCTTCGGTCGCCCGATCCTGGGGGAGTTGTCAATCGTCCACGCGATCGCGGGTTGATGGACCAGGATGGGCGTCATGAGAATCGCAGTGACGGGAGGCTCGGGCAAGCTCGGGCGAACAGTGGTCGGCCATCTTCGGGAGCACGGTCACCTGGTGATCAACCTCGACCAGGCAGGGGAGCGGGGTGACGGCTTCGTCCGTATTGACCTGCGTGATGCGGGCCAAGTGTTCGACGCCCTCACCGGCGTGGACGAGCAGGCGCCGGACGGGTTCGACGCGGTCGTCCACCTGAGCGCCATCCCCGCGCCGGGGCTCTCGACGAACACGGCGACCTTCCAGAACAACATCCTCAGCACCTACAACGTGTTCAACGCCGCTATCAAGGCCGGCATCACGAACATCGTCACGGCGTCGAGCGAGACCGTCCTCGGGCTGCCGTTCGACACCCCGCCGCCCTACATCCCCGTCGACGAGGCCTACTCGGCGCGACCCGAGTCGACGTACTCGCTCTCGAAGCACCTCGAGGAGCAGCTGGCGATCGAGCTCACGCGGTGGCACCCCGAGCTCAAGATCATCGCCCTCCGCTTCTCCAACGTGATGGACGAGGCCGACTACGCGGCGTTCCCGTCGTTCGACGCCGACGCCACCCTCCGCAAGTGGAACCTCTGGGGCTACATCGACGGCCGTGACGGCGCGCAGGCCGTGCGGCTCGCGCTCGAGCACCAGGCCACCGGGTTCGACCGGTTCATCATCGCTGCGGCCGACACGGTCATGTCGCGCGACAACGTCGAGCTCGTCGCGGAGGTCTTCCCGGACGTGCCCGTCAACGGCGACATCGCCGGCAACGGCACGCTGCTCTCGATCGACCACGCCCGCGAGGTCCTCGGGTACGACCCGAAGCACAGCTGGCGCTGACCCGTTCTCAGGAGTTCCTCGGCGCGTCGCTCGCTCGCGAGCCCGGCGCTCCGGAGGACTCCTGAGAAAGGGACTTCAGAGGGCGCCGTTGAGCTTCGCGAGGAGTTCCGCGAGCCGCCGCACCTCGGCCTCGTCCCAGGACGAGAGCTGCTGGTAGAGCATCGCCTGGTCGTTGGCCCGTGTCGACTCCATCCGGCGCTCGCCCTCGGCGGTCGCGACGACGAGGCTCGCACGACCGTCCTCGGGGTCCGGCGTCCTCGTCACGAGGCCGAGCGTTTCCAGTTGGTGGATGAGGCGGCTCACCGCGCTCTTGTCCGTCGCGAGCATCTCGGCCAGGGCACCGGCGCGGATCGCTCCGGAGCGCGAGACCATGCTGAGCAGCTTGTAGCCGGCCGGCTGGAGTCCGGGGGAGATCCGCTCGGCGCGGTCGCGGATGCCGTTGCGGATGCGGTTGACGAGGAGGGCGAACTGCTCCTCCACGGCACCGATCGCGAGGTCGTGCGCGGTGCCGGCCGCTGCGTCGTCGGCAGCGGCCGGCCCGGCCTGGGCGTCGTGATCGATGGACATCGTTCGCATTGTACGGACTAGCGGCCGTGGCGGGGGCTGTGTGCCTCGGCCTCTGAGCCGCTGTCGGCGTCGGCGGTCTCGTCCCGTCCTCGCTCGAGTCGGGTGTCCGCCTCGCCACCGATCATGGCCTCGGCCACGTCGAGCGCACCGGTCGCGAACGACTGGGTCGACGTGGACGCGGTGGTCGTCGTGACGGAACCGGTGGCCGCGCCGACGAGGGCCGGCTCCCCGGCGCCCTGCTCGGCCATGCGCTGCACGGCGTTCTTCGACCCGAGCTTCTTGTTCGGCAGGAAGATCACGGCGATGATCGTCAGGATCGCGAGTGGTGCGGCGACGAGGAAGATGTCGGCCACCGCGTCACCGTAGACGGACTCGATGATGGTCCGCACCGACTCGGGCAGCGTGCTCACCTTCGGGATCGTGCCGCTCGAGAGCGTCTCGGCGATCTTGGCGCCGGGAGCACCGAGGGCGACGATGGCCGCCTGCAGGTCGTCCTGTCGGTCGGACAGCATGTCGGTGACCTTCGTCGCGAGCACCGAGCCCATGACCGAGACGCCGATCGTGCCGCCGAGGCTGCGGAAGAACGCGACACCCGCGCTCGCCGTGCCCAGCTGCTGCGGCAGGACGTCGTTCTGCACCACGAGCACGAGGTTCTGCATGACCATGCCGACACCGGCGCCGAGGACGAACATGTACACGGAGACGAGCAGGTAGTTCGAGTCGTAGTGGATCGTGCTCATGAGGAACAGGCCGACGGTGAGGAGGATCGAACCCACGATGAGGTACGGCTTCCAGTGGCCGAAGCGGGAGATGAACTGCCCGACCACGATGGAGGCGATCAGAAGGCCGCCGATCATCGGGAGCGTCAGCAGGCCCGACTCGGTCGGCGTCGCTCCACGCGCCAGCTGCATGTACTGGCTGAGGAACACCGAGGTGCCGAACATCGCCACACCCACCGAGATGCTCGCGACGACCGCGAGGGTGAAGGTGCGGTTCTTGAACAGCGACATCGGGATGATCGGCTCGTCGACCTTGATCTCGACGATGACCGCGGCGGCGAGCAGGAGGACGGAGATGCCCACCATGACGAGCGTCGTGAAGCTCGCCCACTCGAACTGCGTCCCCGCCAGGGTGACCCAGATGAGCAGCAGCGAGACGCCGCCGGCGATGAGGGCGGCGCCCAGGTAGTCGATCTTGACCTTGCCGACGTTCCGCTTCGGGAGGTGGAGCGTGCGCTGCAGGAGGAAGATCGCGGCGATCGCGAATGGGACGCCGACGAAGAAGTTCCAGCGCCAGCCGAGCGAGTCGGTGAGGAGGCCGCCGAAGAGCGGGCCGCCGACCGTGCCGACCGCCATGACCGCACCGAAGAGGCCCATGTACCGCCCACGCTCACGCGGGCTGATGATGTCGGCCATGATGATCTGGCTGAGCGCCGTGAGACCACCGGCGCCGAGGCCTTGCAGGACGCGGAAGCCGATGAGCGTGCCGGTGTCCTGCGAGAAGCCCGCGAGCGCCGAGCCGAGGACGAAGATCCCGAGCGCCAGCTGGATGAGCAGCTTGCGGTTGAAGAGGTCGGCGAACTTGCCCCAGATGGGCGTCGAGACGGTGGTGGCGAGCAACGTGGCCGTGACGACCCAGGTGAACGCCGTCTGGTCGCCGTTCAGGTCGGAGATGATCCGGGGGAGGGAGGTCGAGACGACGGTTCCGGCGAGGATCGACACGAACATGCCGAGGAGGAGGCCGGAGAGGGCCTCGAGCACCTGGCGATGCGTCATGCCGTTGTCCGCGCGAGCGGGCGTGGCTGGTGAAGAAGTGGTGTGTGACATGGGCTCCGCGATCGTGATGACGTCAGCTAGTTGATATGCGTCAACTATATGAGAAGTAGTTGATCAGTGTCAACCAATCGCGATGGCGGGGTATTCCCATGGCCCTTCGACAGGCTCAGGGACCGGGGAGGGGCGCGTCGGGGAGCGGGCGGGTGACTCAGGGACCGGGGCGGGGTGGCTCGGGGAGCGGATGGAGCCGCTCCCCGAGCCTGCAGAGGGGCCGGTCAGCGCCGAGCCGTGACGTCCTTGAGCTTCCCGTTCGCGATGTGCAGACGACGCTCGGCGCGCTTGGCGACCGCGGTGTCGTGCGTCACCACGACGACCGTGAGCCCGCGGTCTCGCCACAGGCCCTCGAGGAGGTCCATGATCTCGTCGCGGGTCTCCTCGTCGAGGTTGCCGGTCGGTTCGTCGGCGAGCAGCACCTCGGGCTCCTTGACGAGCGCACGGGCGATCGCGACCCGCTGCTGCTGCCCGCCCGACAGCTCAGCCGGGAGGTGCGAACCCCGCTCGGCGAGTCCGACGGACGCGAGCGCCGCCCGTGCCCTGGTCTCGCGTTCGGCCCGCGGGGTGCCGATCGGCACCAGGGCCATCTCGACGTTCTCCTGTGCCGTGAGCGTCGGGATGAGGTTGAAGCCCTGGAACACGAAGCCGATCTCCGTGGCGCGGATCCTGCCGAGCTTCGTCTCGCTGAGCGTCGAGAGGTCGTCGCCGGCGAGGGAGATGCTGCCGGCGGTCGGTCGGTCCAGCGCGCCGAGCATCTGGAGGAGCGTCGACTTGCCGCCGCCGGTCGGGCCCTGGATGGCGACGAGCTGTCCATCGGGGATCTCGAGGTCGACGCCGTCGAGCGCCGTGACGGAGCGCTTGGCCTGGCGGTACTGCTTGGTGAGGCCGGTGATCGTGTACATGGGGTCCTTCGTTCTGCTGGCTGGAGTGAGGAGTGGGACCGCCGGGTGGTCGCGGGGGAGACGACCACCCGGCGGCGTCTGGTGCGTCGCCTAGGCGACGGAGCGGAGCGCCTCGGCCGGGCGCAGTCGTGAGGCGCGCCACCCGCCGATGGCACCGGCGAGCAGCCCGCCGAGGATGGCGATCCCGACGGCGATGACGATGATCCACGCGGTCACGGGGGCCTGGAGGACGATGTCGGTGGTGGTCGCGGCCGCAGCGCCCGGGGCACCGCCGAACGCACCGGCCGCTCCCGCCGCCGCGTCCGACGGCATG